>NZ_JBEAJW010000014.1:0-1114 GCF_040064295.1 Klebsiella sp. JB_Kp031 | reverse complement strand
AAAATTAGCAACGACCATACTGGTCTTTAATACGAATAATGTCGTCCTCGCCGAGGTACGACCCCGACTGGATCTCCAGCACTTCCAGCGGAATGCGGCCCGGGTTTTCCAGGCTGTGCTCGGCGCCAATCGGAATAAAGGTGGACTGGTTCTCGGTCAGCAGGAACTGCTTGCCGTTCACCGTCACCTGGCCGGTGCCGGCAAGAATGACCCAGTGCTCGGCGCGGTGGTGGTGCATCTGCATCGAGAAGGCGCCGCCCGGTTTCACGGTGATACGGTTGACGTTGAAGCGCGGGGTCTGGACCACCACGTCGCAGCGGCCCCAGGGACGGTAAATCTCGCGGTGGCGCTTGTATTCGCTGCGCTGGTTCTGCTTAAGGAACTCGACCGCCTTCTTCACGTCCTGGGAACGCTCGCGGTTCATCACCAGCACGGCGTCCTTGGTGCTGACAATCACCAGGTTCTCCACGCCGATGGCCGCCACCAGCTTCTCGTCGCTGTTGATGTAGCAGTTTTCGCTGTTGTGCACCCACGCGTCGCCGCTGAGGACGTTGCCCTGCTCATCTTTCGGGCTGACCTCCCACAGGGCGGACCAGGAGCCGACGTCGCTCCAGTCGGCATCGAGACCGACCACCACCGCGTCGGCGGTTTTCTCCATCACCGCGTAGTCCACGGACTCGTCCGGGCACTCGCAGAAAATGTCATGCGGAATGCTGATGAAGTCGCTGCCGTTATCGGCGGCGTTCACCGCGGCCTGGCAGGCTTCGAGGATATCCGGGCGGAATTTGGCCAGCTCGGAGAGGTATTTTTTGGCGCGGAACATAAACATGCCGCTGTTCCAGTAGTACTCTCCGGAGGCGAGGTAGGCCTCGGCGCGCTCGCGGTCCGGCTTCTCCACGAAGCGGGCCACCTGGTACGGGGTGTGGGCGCTGTCGGTGAGGGCCACGCCGCGCTGGATGTAGCCGTAGCCGGTTTCCGGGGCGTTCGGCACGATACCGAAGGTGACCAGGTGGCCTTCATCGGCATACTGCTCGGCGACGCGGATGGCGTCGTGGAAGACCGGCTGGTTATTGATGATATGGTCGGCGGCGAGGACCAGCATCAGCGGGTCGTC
>NZ_JBEAJW010000013.1:0-1237 GCF_040064295.1 Klebsiella sp. JB_Kp031 | reverse complement strand
GTCGCTGCCGCAGCTTCGGTGCATGGTTTAGCCCCGTTACATCTTCCGCGCAGGCCGACTCGACCAGTGAGCTATTACGCTTTCTTTAAATGATGGCTGCTTCTAAGCCAACATCCTGGCTGTCTGTGCCTTCCCACATCGTTTCCCACTTAACCATGACTTTGGGACCTTAGCTGGCGGTCTGGGTTGTTTCCCTCTTCACGACGGACGTTAGCACCCGCCGTGTGTCTCCCGTGATAACATTCTTCGGTATTCGTAGTTTGCATCGGGTTGGTAAGTCGGGATGACCCCCTAGCCGAAACAGTGCTCTACCCCCGAAGATGAGTTCACGAGGCGCTACCTAAATAGCTTTCGGGGAGAACCAGCTATCTCCCGGTTTGATTGGCCTTTCACCCCCAGCCACAAGTCATCCGCTAATTTTTCAACATTAGTCGGTTCGGTCCTCCAGTTAGTGTTACCCAACCTTCAACCTGCCCATGGCTAGATCACCGGGTTTCGGGTCTATACCCTGCAACTTAACGCCCAGTTAAGACTCGGTTTCCCTGCGGCTCCCCTATACGGTTAACCTTGCTACAGAATATAAGTCGCTGACCCATTATACAAAAGGTACGCAGTCACACCCGAAGGTGCTCCCACTGCTTGTACGTACACGGTTTCAGGTTCTTTTTCACTCCCCTCGCCGGGGTTCTTTTCGCCTTTCCCTCACGGTACTGGTTCACTATCGGTCAGTCAGGAGTATTTAGCCTTGGAGGATGGTCCCCCCATATTCAGACAGGATACCACGTGTCCCGCCCTACTCTTCGAGTTCACAGCCTGTGCATTTTGGTGTACGGGACTATCACCCTGTACCGTCGGACTTTCCAGACCGTTCCACTAACACACAAGCTGATTCAGACTCTGGGCTGCTCCCCGTTCGCTCGCCGCTACTGGGGGAATCTCGGTTGATTTCTTTTCCTCGGGGTACTTAGATGTTTCAGTTCCCCCGGTTCGCCTCGTTAACCTATGTATTCAGTTAACGATAGTGCAACGAATTGCACTGGGTTTCCCCATTCGGACATCGCCGGTTATAACGGTTCATATCACCTTACCGACGCTTTTCGCAGATTAGCACGTCCTTCATCGCCTCTGACTGCCAGGGCATCCACCGTGTACGCTTAGTCGCTTAACCTCACAACCCGAAGATGTTTCGTAAAACATCATCGTGTCGCGAAAATTTGAGAGACTCGAACACACATTA
>NZ_JBEAJW010000012.1:0-2908 GCF_040064295.1 Klebsiella sp. JB_Kp031 | reverse complement strand
GGGCTGCCCCGCAGGGGCGAGCGAAGCGAGTCAATCCCCCCCTCACCGCCATATTCGAGATGAGAGCCTGTACGCAAGCGCGGGCTCTTTTCTTTTATATTCTCCCCGGGGGGAGCCCCCCGAGAAAAGCCAATCCCGAAGCTAATCCTCTTCCATTCGCTGATACTCTTCGCTGAGATAATCCACCAGCGCCCTGACAGAGGGCAGCAGCCCGCGCCGTGAGGCAAATACCGCATGGATCACTTCCCGCCGCGGCTGCCACTCATCCAGTACCACCTCTAACTCCCCTGACGCCAGCTGATCGCGCACCATTAATAAAGGAAGCTGCACCACCCCTACGCCGGCCATCGCCGCCTCGCGCAGCGCCAGCATATCGGTGGTCACCATTCGCGGCGTGAAATACACCTCCGCCCTTGCCCCCTCAGGCCCGGTAAGCTGCCATTTATGCTGATGCTTGTTCGCCCCCAGGCTGAGCCCAGGCCAGGCGCTCAGCTCAGACGGCGCCTGCGGACGTCCGAGCCGGGAAATCAGCTCCGGACTGGCCACCAGCCGGTGCCCTCGGTCCGCCAGCACGCGCATCACCAAATCGCTGTCCTCGATAGGCCGGGGCCGAACGCGGATCGCCACATCAATGCCCTCCCCGACCACATCCACCCGGCGGTTGGTCGCCTCAAGATGCAAAGTGACCCCGGGATAGCGCGCCATAAATCGCGCCAGCATCGGTCCGATATGGACATGCAGCAAGGTGACCGGACAAGTGATCCTGACGCTGCCGCGCGGCTCGGCGCGCAGCGTGTCGACCGCCTGCTGCGCCGCCTCGGCCTCTATCAGCATCGCTTTGCAATGCTGGTAAAAGGTCTGCCCGACCTCGGTAACCGCGAACTGGCGAGTGGTTCGCTGAATCAAACGCACGCCCAGCCGCTCCTCGAGTTGCGCAATGCGGCGGCTGAGCTTGGATTTCGGCTGGTCAAGCGCTCGCCCCGCCGCGGCGAAACCGCCATGGTCCACGACCTGGACAAACCAGGCGAAGTCATTGAGATCCTGCATCCTTCCTCCATTGTTCCATTTTTGGAACAGTATAGGCCATTTTTGCTTACTACCGCACATGTCGTCCCGGATATAAGCTTATTCGCATCAGATACCGATACACAGGAGAAAGCCATGAAACAGATTACAGGAGTCTACACCGCGCCCGCGCAGCATTGGGTAGGCGACGGCTTCCCGGTTCGTTCGATGTTTTCCTATCAGACGCACGGCCAGCAGCTGAGCCCCTTCTTACTGCTCGACTATGCCGGGCCGTACACCTTCCCGGCGGGCAGCAATAAACGCGGCGTCGGTGAGCATCCGCATCGCGGATTCGAAACCGTCACCATCGTCTACGCCGGAGAGGTAGAACATCGTGACTCCACCGGCCGTGGCGGGGTGATTGGTCCAGGCGACGTGCAGTGGATGACGGCGGGCGCCGGGATCCTGCACGAAGAGTTCCACTCGGAGGCCTTCACCCGCAGCGGCGGCGAGCTGAAGATGATCCAGCTGTGGGTCAACCTGCCCGCCAAAGACAAAATGGCGACCCCCGGCTACCAGAGCATTACCGCCGGGACGATCCCCACCGTCGCGCTGACGAATGGCGCCGGACAGGTTCGGGTTATTGCCGGCCAGTATGACGACGTCAGCGGCCCGGCCCATACCTTCTCACCGCTTAACGTGTGGGATATGCAGCTGAATCAGGGGAGCGACCTCACGCTGCGCCAGCCGGAAGGCTGGAGTACCGCGCTGGTGGTACTGGAAGGGGAAGTGATCATCAACGGTTCCGAATCCGCCCGCGAAGGACAGCTCGCCGTCCTGAGCCAGGCAGGAGAAGCACTGCATCTGGAGGCGACCGCCCAGGCAAAAGTTCTGCTGATGGCCGGCGAACCGCTGCAGGAGCCGATTGTGGGGTATGGCCCGTTTGTCATGAATAACAAAACGCAGATCGCAGAAGCCGTTCGCGATTTTAACAGCGGCCGCTTTGGCCAAATCTAACTGATTGAGGTGAATACTATGTCTACTCCCGCTAATTTTAACGGTGCTCGTCCGGTGATTGATGTCAACGATACCGCAATGCTGTTGATTGACCACCAGAGCGGCCTGTTCCAGACCGTCGGCGATATGCCGATGCCAGAGCTGCGCGCTCGCGCCGCCGCGCTGGCGAAGATGGCCTCGCTTGCCGGGATCCCGGTGATCACCACCGCCTCCGTGCCGCAGGGGCCGAACGGTCCGCTGATCCCGGAGATTCATGAGAACGCGCCGCATGCGCAATACATCGCCCGTAAAGGCGAGATCAACGCCTGGGATAACCCGGAATTCGTCGCCGCGGTGAAAGCGACCGGTCGCAAAACGCTGATTATCGCCGGGACCATCACCAGCGTCTGCATGGCCTTCCCGGCGATTGCCGCCGTCGCCGACGGTTATAAAGTGTTTGCCGTGATTGACGCTTCCGGCACCTACAGCAAAATGGCGCAGGAGATTACCCTGGCTCGCGTGGTACAGGCTGGCGTAGTGCCGATGGATACCGCCGCCGTCGCCTCTGAGCTGCAGCGCACCTGGAATCGCCCGGACGCGGCAGAATGGGCGGAGGTGTACACCAAAGTCTTCCCGGCCTACCAGCTGCTGATCGAAAGCTACAGCAAAGCGCAGGACGTGGTGAAGAATAACGAACAGCTTGATTCTCAGCGCTAAAACACCCGCCCCACTGCGTCGCAGCGGGGCGTTGTTCATTGCGTGAGCGGTCGGTAAAGAAAGAAGAAAATATGCTTGACCGTTTTAACGCAACTCCCTATAGTAGCGCCCCGTTGCCCACCCAAGGTGAGCAGCAAGACAATATGGTGAGGTGTCCGAGTGGCTGAAGGAGCACGCCTGGAAAGTGTGT
>NZ_JBEAJW010000011.1:0-3126 GCF_040064295.1 Klebsiella sp. JB_Kp031 | reverse complement strand
AACCGCTGACCTCTTGCATGCCATGCAAGCGCTCTCCCAGCTGAGCTATAGCCCCACAGGACCTCTTTACGAACCAAATCCGCTGGGTGCAGAATTTGGTGGAGCTAAGCGGGATCGAACCGCTGACCTCTTGCATGCCATGCAAGCGCTCTCCCAGCTGAGCTATAGCCCCGTAACGTAAAGCGTGTCGTGTTGACGGGCGGCATAATATGAATTCCTTGCTCAGGTGTCAACGGCAAAATTATCCTTCTCGATTCAATCGCTGAAAAAGCAGGCAACCTGCTGACATTGCGAGCCTTATCGCAGCCAGAAGTTAAACAGGTCACCTTTTCCAGTAAAAGGATGCTATAACATGGACAGCTAATTCCATACATTTACTCAGGAAATAGTATGCTCAAGGAACGAATGACACCTGAAGAAATCGCCCATCTGACCGGCTACAGTCGGCAAACTATCAATAAGTGGGTGCGGAAAGAAGGCTGGCAGACCTCTCCGCGGCCTGGCGTCCAGGGCGGCAAGGCGCGCCTGGTCCATGTCAATGAGCAAGTCAGGGAGTTTATCCGCAGCGCCCAGCGCGTGGCGGAGACGCCCGGCACCTATTCTCCCCACGACAGCGATCTGGAATCGCTGCTGCTGACCCTCTGTAAAGAACTCACCCCCAGCGAGCAGAAGCAGCTTATGTCGCTGTTGCTGCGCGAGGGGATCACCGGGTTACTGCTTCGGTTAGGGATCCGCGATCGGTAAACCATGATGAAACTAAAAGATAAAATGACGCCCGCAGAGCTTGCCGACTGCCTGGGGCTGGCCAGACAAACGATCAATCGCTGGGTTCGGGAGAAGAAATGGCGCACAGAAGCGATACCCGGCGTTAAAGGGGGACGAGCGCGACTGGTGGTCATCGACCAACCGGTGCGTGAGTTTTTGACTAACATTCCCGCCAGACGCCATCTGTTTAGCGACAATCATCTCGCGGAATCGCCAGGCGCTTACCTGGTCAATGAGGCGGACGCGATCTGGCGGCAAATCACAGAAACCCTGCAACTGATGACTCCGGCAGAACAGCTGCAGCTCCGCGACCTGCTGGCCCGGGAAGGGATTAGCGGTTTTCTTGCCCGCCTCGGCATCGCCAGCCCGGCGTAACAGACAAAAAAAACGGCAGGAGTATATCCTGCCGTTATATCATCTACGTCCCCGTCAGGACGCCTGGCCTTCGCGCTCAGCGATAAAAGCCAGCGCTTTATTGATACGCTCTACGCTACGGGACTTGCCGATTGCATGGACGGTTACGTCAAGCGCAGGAGACTGCCCAGCACCGGTAACGGCCACGCGCAGCGGCATACCGACTTTACCCATGCCCACTTCCAGCTCATCAGCGGTTGCCTGAATCGCGTGGTGGACGTTTTCCGCCGTCCAGTCGCTAATCGCCGCCAGCTTGTCGCGGACGACCTCCAGCGGCTGACGCGCTACCGGACGCAAATGTTTCTTCGCCGCGTCGGCGTCGAACTCAGCGAACTCTTCATAGAAGTAGCGGCAGCTCTGGGCAATCTCTTTCAGCGTTTTGCAACGCTCGCCCAGCAGCTTCACCAACTCGGCCAGCTGCGGACCGTTGCGGGTATCGATATTTTCCTGCTCGATATGCCACTGCAGATGGGTCGCCACATACTCCGCTGGCAGCGTATTGATGTAATGATGGTTCAGCCACAGCAGCTTGTCGGTGTTGAACGCACTGGCAGATTTGCTGACCGCCCCCAGCGAGAAGAACTCGATCATCTCTTCGCGGGTGAAGATCTCCTGATCGCCATGGGACCAGCCCAGACGCACCAGATAGTTAAGCAACGCTTCCGGCAGGTAGCCATCGTCGCGATACTGCATCACGCTGACCGCCCCGTGGCGCTTGGAGAGTTTCTTGCCATCGTCGCCGTTGATCATCGATACGTGCGCGTATACCGGCACCGGCGCGTTCAGCGCTTTAAGGATGTTGATCTGGCGCGGCGTGTTATTGATATGATCTTCACCACGGATCACGTGGGTGATCGCCATGTCCCAGTCATCCACGACGACGCAGAAGTTGTAGGTCGGGGAACCATCGGTACGGCGAATGATCAGATCGTCCAGCTCCTGGTTGCTGAACTCGATAGGTCCGCGGATCTGATCGTCAAAAATAACTGACCCTTCCTGCGGGTTGGCGAAACGCACCACGCACGGCTCATCGTCGGCATGATGCTCGTGGCTATGGCGGCAGCGGCCATCGTAACGCGGCTTCTCACCGTTCGCCATCTGCTCTTCGCGCAACGCTTCCAGACGCTCTTTCGAGCAATAGCATTTATAAGCGGTACCGGCTTCCAGCATCTCATCGATCACGTTGTTATAACGATCGAAACGTTTGGTCTGGTAATAGGGACCTTCGTCCCATTGCAGATTCAGCCAGTTCATGCCATCCATGATGGCTTCAATTGCTTCCGGGGTGGAGCGTTCGAGATCGGTGTCTTCAATACGCAGTACAAACTCACCGCCGTGGTTACGGGCAAAAAGCCAGGAATAGAGAGCAGTACGCGCACCGCCAACGTGCAGATAGCCGGTTGGGCTTGGCGCGAAGCGAGTTTTGATTTTCATGAATTGGCCTTACGTTTAATAAAGATGCCGATAGACGGCAATGTCCGGTGGAAATTATGGGTCAATATTCTAACACCGTGGGCTGATTCCTCAATGTTGTTCCCGTCGGAACGTCGCGGTTTGCCATTTTTGTTTATAAATCATGCTATGACGCCGGTTTTACGATCGCTTTGTTTAATTTTACGACGAACGAACGAATTCTTTAGAAAAGGCGTTGACTCATTTTCAACTCTCCCTATAATGCGACTCCACACAGCGGGGGTGATTAGCTCAGCTGGGAGAGCACCTCCCTTACAAGGAGGGGGTCGGCGGTTCGATCCCGTCATCACCCACCACTACTTAACGTAGTCTCCGCCGTGTAGAACAGAAAATTGAGAAGTGGGTGATTAGCTCAGCTGGGAGAGCACCTCCCTTACAAGGAGGGGGTCGGCGGTTCGATCCCGTCATCACCCACCACTTCGGGTCGTTAGCTCAGTTGGTAGAGCAGTTGACTTTTAATCAATTGGTCGCAGG
>NZ_JBEAJW010000010.1:0-4057 GCF_040064295.1 Klebsiella sp. JB_Kp031 | reverse complement strand
TGGGGACCTCACCCTTACCAAGGGTGCGCTCTACCAACTGAGCCATATCAGCACGTCTGGAGCGGGCAGCGGGAATCGAACCCGCATCATCAGCTTGGAAGGCTGAGGTAATAGCCATTATACGATGCCCGCATCCTGAAACTCGGCTACCCAGTTCTTTCTGTAATACTAAAAAGACTGCTCTCTTTAGTATTGAGCTGATTAGTTTACCCAACCAACTCCGGCTACGCAAAGCGTCGCCAGAAAGTGGTGGTGGGGGAAGGATTCGAACCTTCGAAGTCGATGACGGCAGATTTACAGTCTGCTCCCTTTGGCCGCTCGGGAACCCCACCCAAATTGTTATGGTGCCGACTACCGGAATCGAACTGGTGACCTACTGATTACAAGTCAGTTGCTCTACCTACTGAGCTAAGTCGGCATCAAGTAGCGCGCATTCTAGGGAGAGGAGCGAGTTCATGCAACTAAAAATTTGCATAAAACGTTCTCTTGCTCACATTTTGTGCTCTTACGCGAAAAAACGGTGTAATTTCAAACAAAGGAGTGCAAATAATCGCCAACAAACGGGCCCATCAGGCGCGGTTTCGGTCAGCCACGTTTACCAGGAACGTATGCTGACCGTAAACTGAAAGGCAGCAGGCCGTGAGTACCATCCTGTTAGCAAAGGCCATGCTTTGCAAAGCATAAGAAACTTATTCCTCTCTTGTGACGCTGGCGCGAGAAAGCGGCATTCAATGAGTTTTTTTCTTATTATTCCCGGCAATCTGGTGTTACCCTCCTGCCCATTGTCCTGATTAACTCGTGTGAAGCATCGCCGTTTCAACGTATTCGGTGATGGTAAGAACATGCTTATGAGCCAAAAAGAGCAGACGTTAATGACACCGTACCTACAATTTAACCGCCACCAATGGGCTGCACTTCGTGATTCTGTCCCGATGACGTTAACCGAGGAAGAAATCACGCGGTTAAAAGGCATCAACGAAGATCTCTCTCTGGAAGAGGTTGCTGAGATCTATTTGCCGCTGTCGCGTTTGCTCAACTTCTATATCAGTTCTAACCTGCGTCGTCAGGCTGTTCTCGAACAATTTCTTGGCACCAACGGTCAGCGAATTCCCTATATTATCAGTATCGCTGGCAGCGTGGCGGTAGGAAAAAGCACCACCGCCCGTGTACTGCAGGCCTTGCTGAGCCGTTGGCCGGAGCATCGCCATGTCGAACTCATTACCACTGACGGATTTTTGCACCCTAACTCAGTTTTGAAAGAACGTGGGTTAATGAAGAAAAAAGGCTTTCCGCAGTCCTATGATATGCATCGGCTGGTGAAGTTTGTCTCCGATCTCAAATCAGGGGTACCACAGGCAACTGCACCGGTTTATTCCCATCTAATTTATGATGTTATTCCCGATGGCGATAAAACCGTCGCTCAACCGGATATTCTCATTCTTGAAGGACTGAATGTTCTGCAAAGTGGGATGGATTATCCACACGATCCGCATCATGTATTCGTATCGGATTTTGTCGACTTTTCTATTTATGTCGATGCCCCGGAAGAATTATTGAAAAGCTGGTATATCAACCGCTTTCTTAAATTCCGGGAAGGGGCATTTACCGACCCGGATTCTTATTTTCATAATTACGCCAAGCTGTCGAAGGAAGAAGCGGTCGAAATTGCCACCTCGCTTTGGAATGAGATTAACCTAATGAATCTCAAGGAAAACATCCTTCCAACTCGCGAGCGCGCCAGCCTGATTATGACCAAGAGCGCCAATCATTCTGTTAATCAGGTACGCTTACGTAAATAAAGCAAAGGGAGCCGGAGCTCCCTTTTTTATTCTGCGCTGCGCAATGATATTTCACCACCAACCCAGGCTTTTATCACACCATCCTGCTCCAGCAATAGCGCACCCTGGGCGTCAATGCCGCGGGAAATGCCATAAATTTCTTTATCACCGATAATCAGTTTTACCGGACGATGAATAAAGTTATCCAGTTTTTCCCAGCGCGGCAGATAAGGAGCCAACCCTTCCTGCTCGAACAGCTCCAGTCCCAGGCGCAGCTCTTTAATCAGGCGCGCGGCGAGGAGATTACGGTCGATGACCACCCCCGCTTCCTGAAGACTGATCCAACCCTGATTGACGACATCAGACTCCACACGACGCATCACAAGGTTGATACCCGCGCCGCTGACGATTTGTGCGGCATCGCCCGTTTTCCCCGTCAGCTCCACGAGGATCCCTGACAGCTTACGATCCTGCAGGTAAATATCGTTTGGCCATTTCACGCGAACCTGTTCGGCCCCGAGTTGCTGCAGCACTTCAGCGATCACAATACCAATCACCAGGCTTAGGCCAATCGCCGCTGCCGGGCCCTGCTCCAGACGCCAGTACATCGAGAGATAGAGATTCGCACCAAAGGGGGAAAACCATTTTCTGCCTCGCCGGCCTCGCCCTGCCTGCTGATATTCAGCTACGCAGGCATCGCCGGACGTCAGCTCATCCAGTCTGTCCAGCAAATACTGGTTAGTGGAGTCGATTACCGGAAGGACAGTCACTCGACCGTGCTCTATCTGTTGGGAGATCTTTTTCTCATCCAACAGATGAATGGGCTCTGGCAGGCTGTACCCCTTGCCCGGCACGGTAAACACATCGACGCCCCAGTCGCGTAACGTCTGGATATGCTTATTAATCGCCGCCCGGCTCATGCCTAACTGCTCGCCAAGCTGTTCACCTGAGTGAAACTCACCATCAGCAAGGATAGAAATTAGCGTTAAAGGGATAGTATGGTCTTTCACGCAATGCTCTCCTCTGCGTTGACTTCACCATGCGTTCCAATGAAGCGCACCTCGGGCTGAAGCCATACATTGAATTTTGCCCCCACCTGCTGGCGAACGTAATGGGCTAGCTTTATCACATCCTCGCTGGTCGCTTGATCTTCATTAATCAGTACCAGCGCCTGCTGTCGATGCACGGCCGCGCCGCCGATGCGTTTTCCTTTGAGCTGACATTGATCGATTAGCCAGCCAGCGGCCAGCTTGACGCTGCCATTTGCCTGCGGATAGTGCGGTGCATGAGGGAACTGCGCCAGCAGCGCTTCAGCAACCTGAGCGCTGACGATCGGGTTCTTAAAAAAGCTGCCAGCATTACCGTTAATCTTTGGATCCGGCAATTTAGTCATTCGCATATGGCAGACCGCATCGAATACCTGCTGCGGGGTGACTGTCTGCGGATCGAGACGTGTTAAATCACCGTAGCTCAGCACAGGTCGCCACGCTTTCTCTAACGCTAAGCCAATCGCGACTATGGCGTAGCGGTCCTGATATTCATGTTTAAAGATGCTGTCGCGATAGCCGAAACGGCATTCCGCTGCGGAAAGGCGTTGTTTACGTCCCGTTTCCAGCTCGATGCAGTCAACATATTCGCAGACCCGCTGCAATTCGACGCCGTAGGCGCCAATATTCTGGATCGGTGAGGATCCTGCGCAGCCAGGGATTAATGCCAGATTTTCCAGACCAGGCATCGCATGCTGTAGCGTGAACTGCACCAGTTGATGCCAGTTTTCGCCGGCACCGACGTGCAAGCGCCAGGCATCCGGGGTTTCGCTCACCTCGATCCCCATAATCCGGTTGAGGATCACCGTACCGGCATAGTCGTTCAGAAACAGGACGTTACTGCCTTCCCCAAGGATTAGCGTGGGTTCGCCAGCCGCGACAGCGGTTTGCCAGGCGCTTAGCAACTGTTGCTCAGTTTCGGCGCGTACTATCGTATTGGCGGATCGCTCAATGCCAAAGGTATTCCAGGGTTTGAGGGAGTGATTCATAGTGGCTTCCTGATGCAAAATCGGCGTTAGTTTACCGTATCTGGCGGGGGAAGGCTTGCCTGATTACAGAGGCAATAATATTGCGGAGCGTTACCAGTGGTGAGTGGTGTACCGGGCCGGGCTACAGAACCCGCAAGGCCCCTGGCCCCGGTAAGCGCAGCGCCACCGGGGAGGCATGCCGGCATCCTCCCCGGATGGCACAAACGCAAAAAAGCTCAGCCTTCCGACTGAGCTTTCTGCTTTA
>NZ_JBEAJW010000009.1:0-4541 GCF_040064295.1 Klebsiella sp. JB_Kp031 | reverse complement strand
GCGCACGTCCAATACCGAGCCGGTGGTGCGTCTGAACGTGGAGTCCAGAGCGGATACTGCGTTAATGAATGCAAAAACCGAAGAGATTTTAGCTCTTCTCAAGTAATGCATTATCCATAATGGAAGTCATAGGGTCAGATTTTAATCGTATTCTTGACCTTATGGCTTATTCTTGACATCCCACTGGTCAAAGCGTAAAACCGCCCACAGAATTATTTAATTTCGTGGCTATCCGCCATTATCCAGTTAACTGATTAAAGTGTAATCTCATGAAAATTACTATTTCCGGTACAGGTTATGTTGGTTTATCGAACGGTGTCCTGATCGCGCAAAACCACGAAGTGGTGGCCTTGGATATCGTACAGGCCAAAGTGGATATGCTTAACCAGAAGATCTCTCCGATTGTCGATAAAGAGATTCAGGAATATCTGGCAGAAAAACCGTTAAATTTCCGTGCCACCACGGATAAGCACGACGCGTACCGCAATGCCGACTACGTGATCATTGCCACGCCGACCGATTACGATCCCAAGACTAACTACTTCAACACCTCTACGGTGGAAGCGGTTATTCGCGATGTCACAGAGATCAACCCGAACGCGGTGATGATCATTAAATCGACCATCCCGGTGGGGTTCACCCGCGACATCAAAGAACGTTTAGGGATTGATAATGTTATTTTCTCTCCTGAGTTCCTGCGTGAAGGCCGTGCGCTTTACGACAACCTGCACCCGTCGCGCATTGTCATTGGTGAGCGCTCTGCGCGTGCCGAACGTTTCGCAGACCTGCTGAAGGAAGGCGCGATCAAGCAGGATATCCCGACTCTGTTTACCGATTCCACCGAAGCGGAAGCGATCAAACTGTTCGCTAACACCTATCTGGCGCTGCGTGTTGCCTATTTCAACGAACTCGATAGCTATGCTGAAAGCCAGGGGCTGAACAGCAAGCAGATTATCGAAGGGGTATGCCTGGATCCGCGTATCGGCAACCACTATAACAACCCGTCCTTTGGCTACGGCGGCTACTGCCTGCCAAAAGATACCAAGCAGCTGCTGGCGAACTATGAATCGGTGCCGAACAATATCATCGCGGCTATCGTCGATGCCAACCGTACCCGTAAAGACTTTATCGCGGATTCTATTCTTGCCCGTAAGCCAAAAGTGGTGGGTGTATATCGCCTGATCATGAAGAGCGGGTCAGACAACTTCCGTGCCTCTTCAATTCAGGGCATTATGAAGCGCATCAAGGCAAAAGGTATTCCGGTTATTATCTATGAACCGGTGATGCAGGAAGATGAGTTCTTCAACTCCCGCGTCGTGCGCGACCTGAATGCCTTCAAACAAGAGGCGGATGTCATCATTTCCAACCGTATGGCGGAAGAGCTGGCGGATGTCGCAGAAAAGGTTTATACCCGCGATCTGTTTGGTAACGATTAATCCTGCCTGTCTGACACTGGCGGCTCCTCGCCGCCAGTATGCTTCTTTATCTCCCCGCTATATCCCTCACTACGCGTATTTCTCGCACATTCAGATTAACCTCAATAAATTGTGATGGACATTACGATCCTGCTCAAAAGCCGTTGCGGGTTGAAAACAGGTCCGATAAGTTAAACTTACCTTGTGAAGAGCTACCGTCACTGTGATGTAGATGCCGGAGATAAGCGCCGGGAGGTAAAACAAAGCCTGCAACGCAGGCTTTTGTTATTTATGCCCTGGGGAAATATGAGGAACAGGGCGCGAGTAACGTTATTTTTTCTTGCCTTAAGGCCACGCCAAAACGCAGAATGAACGGTCATTCTGCCATATCATTTTTTTATCTCTTAATATTATCTTAATCTAAATGCAATATGGAGCGAGTCTTACCACTTGCGTTTATTAAACGTCAGTTTGGTTTTCTTTCTGTCTTTCAGATATGAAATTAAAAAGAAAACCGACACAGCAAGTAGTATGGCAGCCACCACTAAGAAAAACAGGTTTTCCATAATATCTACCACAGCTTTAGTTGGTTAAATCATTAGCAAGTTAAGCAATATATCAGCGTGGAAGGTGCTGTATTGCGATCTCTAACATATCCTTTTCTTAAGAAAATTCCTACAGAAAGTATTGTCTTTTATTTATCAGGAGAAAATGCTGAAGGAGCCATTAAAAATAGTATTGAAAAGAGTCACAGCAGGGGACCAGGCTTAAAGTTGTTGGCTTTTTCGCCGGCGGGTAGATGAAACTAGTTTCAGCACCGTCGTTAAAACCAATAAAAATTATTCTTTAGCACAAAAAAGTATAGCCTGTGCCAGGCTCGGGTAAAGAAATGAATGATCAATGAAAGGAATACTGGAGGTTTATCCATTGCCGCAATCAGCTGATCGCGGCAGGGCAGAGACAGGTTAGATCTGATAGTAATCCTTATACCACTCGACGAAGTTCTTCACGCCTTCCTTCACTGACGTCTGTGGCTTGAAACCCACCAGGTCATACAGCGGCTGGGTGTCTGCGCTGGTGTCGAGCACATCACCCGGCTGAATCGGCATCATATTTTTCTTTGCTTCCATCCCCAGCGCCTCTTCCAGAGCGGTGATGTAGTCCATCAGTTCCACTGGCGAGCTGTTGCCAATGTTATAGACCCGATACGGAGCGGAACTGGTGGCCGGGGAACCGCTCTCAACGGTCCAGTCAGCATTAGCCTGCGGGATCACATCCTGAACGCGCACCACCGCCTCGACGATGTCGTCGATGTAGGTGAAGTCGCGCTTCATTTTGCCGTAGTTGTAGACGTCAATACTTTTCCCTTCCAGCATCGCTTTCGTGAACTTGAACAGCGCCATATCCGGGCGTCCCCACGGACCATAGACAGTAAAGAAGCGCAGGCCGGTAGTCGGGATGCCGTACAGATGGGAATAGGTATGCGCCATCAGCTCATTGGCTTTCTTGGTGGCGGCGTACAGGGAGACCGGATGATCGACGGAATCCTCCGTGGAGAACGGCATTTTGCGGTTAAGGCCGTAAACCGAACTGGAGGAGGCGTACACCAGGTGTTTCACTTTGGTATGACGGCAGCCTTCCAGAATGTTCAGATACCCCATCAGGTTAGCGTCAGCGTAGGCATAGGGGTTTTCCAGCGAATAGCGCACGCCCGCCTGGGCCGCAAGGTGGATCACGCGGTCAAACTGTTCTGCGGCGAACAGCGTCGCCATCCCCTCACGGTCAGCAAGATCCAGCTGCTGGAAATGAAATGCCGGAGATGCCAGACGATCCAGGCGAGCCTGCTTCAGGCTGACGTCATAATAGTCATTCATGTTGTCGATCCCGACAACATTATGCCCTTCATCCAGCAGGCGCTGCGCGATATGAAAGCCGATAAAACCTGCGGCACCAGTGACCAAAAACTTCATATTTTTCCTCCGGGGTGTGGATATCCCGTTCTACATAAGTGCCGATTTTACACTGGCTTGCGGTTGGGATCACTTGCTTTGCCGCGTCTATTCCGCCAGGCGTGAACTGAAAGGCGTTTTTTCTGACAAAACCGTGGTGGCAAAGGCTGATAAATAACAACGTTTCTCATTTGACCGTTAGCTGTCGAATAATAACCTTGTGACTGGTCAGCGGCTTAGCGATTCGTGGCGATACCATGAAGGCAGTCAACACCCTCAGGCACGGCGTAATTTTGTTTAAAGTTATATTTTTGGTCGGCGGATCATTTAGCAAATGGGCAAAATTCTCGTCGAGTTTGCATTTTTTAGCTTAAATATCAATTGCTTAATGTTGATCTTTTTGTTTAGCAAATGTTTAAGATGTGTATTATTTGAGTAATCCATTAATCAGTAGGCTTTTTTATTTTTATTCCCCGCGACCAGCGCTATAATCTGCGGACGATTTTCTTAGTGGAATGTGCATTGTAGAGCATGAGTCGTTTATCCCACCTGTCGGAACGTAGCGCCGTCGCCATGTGCAAAGGGCAACCAGGCCCGCAAGCGCGTTGTCTCCTCAGCGGCGAAGACGATGTCTCTTCTCATCTTTCCCTTTATCGTGAACGCCCCTCTATGACGGTTACTGGCATCGGTAAACCGCCGGTTTCGTTTTCTTCGGTGGCGGCAAGCGCGTGCGTTTTGCCCTGCGTAAATGAGAAAGTCCTGATGGTTAACCCGGCGGCAAATGCGGAAAGTGTGGGGCATTTCGCGGCCAGGTGAGGGAAGATGCATGTTAAAAGCAGAGATATGCCTGAAGGTATATCTCTGCTTTTAGGTTTTCAGGACACCCGTTCCGTCAGGCTGGCTTTTCAGGCCGCTGAGTGAACGTTCTGCCGACAGCCTGAAGCGAAAGAGGGTGGCGTTTAGCCTAAAGCACGGGAGCAGTACGCATTTTGGTTGCGACAGCCAATGGCGGTAGCGTGCCTGAAAAAGGCCATTCCCCCGACGGTCGATTGACTGATAGTAAAATAAAGCAATTATTTATTTAAGGATTTCATTATGTTACTTCCTGTAATTATGGCTGGTGGTACCGGCAGTCGTCTCTGGCCGATGTCTCGCGAGCTTTATCCGAAACAGTTCC
>NZ_JBEAJW010000008.1:0-26235 GCF_040064295.1 Klebsiella sp. JB_Kp031 | reverse complement strand
CGGGCGACAACATCAAAATGGTTGTTACCCTGATCCACCCGATCGCGATGGACGACGGTCTGCGTTTCGCAATCCGTGAAGGCGGCCGTACCGTTGGCGCGGGCGTTGTAGCTAAAGTTCTGGGCTAATTCGTTAGCTTTGAATAAAAAAGGGCGCTTCGGCGCCCTTTTTGCTGTCCGTCGTTCAGCGAAAAAGGCGGTTATGCTGGCGATTCATAACGTGCGCTGCGGCGGATAATGAGTAAATGGTCTATTGTAATCATAACTATTCTCATTTAATATTTGTGCATAAATTGAACGGGAGTTTATATGTACGTTTGTTTGTGCAATGGCATCAGCGATAAAAAAATTCGCCAGGTTGTCCGCCAGTTTCAACCGCAATCTTTTCAGCAATTACGTAAGTTTGTTCCCGTTGGAAATCAATGCGGTAAGTGTGTTCGCGCGGCGCGGGAAGTTATGGAAGATGAATTAACCACCATGCCGGAATTCAAAGAAATCGCCTGAAGTCCACGCTTCTCTTTTGACATCCCTATAGGCCGGACTACGCTTCAATGAGTGGAAGCGGAGGGACTATATAATGAAAGGTGATGTCAAAATCATAAGTTATCTCAATAAATTATTGGGAAATGAGCTGGTCGCAATTAATCAGTACTTTCTCCATGCGAGAATGTTCAAAAACTGGGGCCTGATGCGCCTCAACGATATCGAGTACCACGAATCCATCGACGAAATGAAGCATGCCGATAAATACATCGAGCGTATTCTTTTTCTCGAAGGTATCCCTAATCTGCAGGATCTCGGCAAACTTGGCATCGGTGAAGATGTGGAAGAGATGCTGCAGTCCGATTTAAGACTGGAGCTGGAAGGGGCGCAAAATCTGCGCGAGGCGATCGCCTACGCCGACAGCGTCCATGACTACGTCAGCCGCGATATGATGATTGAGATCCTGGCGGATGAAGAAGGCCATATTGACTGGCTGGAAACCGAACTCGATCTGATCGGCAAAATCGGCCTGCAAAATTACCTGCAGTCGCAGATCAAAGTGTCAGACTAGCCAGCGTCTGACACCCGCACCAGAAACCCGCGGCCGCCAGAAATGGCCCAAACGGCAGCGGGTTGTGCCCCCTCCATTTACTGCTCCCGCCGTACCTGGCGTGCAAACCTGATACTGCCCACACCGTGCCGGCGAGCAGCGATGCCACCAGTAGCAGCTGCGGCAACAATTGCCAGCCATGCCAGGCGCCTAGGGCGGCGAGATATTTGATATCCCCATACCCCAACCCCTCATAGCCGCGGATCCCGCGATATAGCCAGTAAAGCGCAGCCAAACATAGATAGCCGCCTATCGCCCCCCAGACGGCATCATGAAGCTGGTGCGGCGCCAGACAAAGATAAAAAAGTAAACCGCTCCACAGCAGGGGACAGGTGTAACGGTCGGGCAGCAGGCCGTGACGCAGGTCCTGGTGGCATAAGGCTAAGGTCAATCCGCTATAACACAGCAAGAAGGGGAGGGCGGCGAGCATGGTTAACCCCGTAATCGTCAAAGAACATCGCCTCACTATGCTTATTGACCCCCGTTTGGTGCAAAAAGGACTTTCCAGGAATGGATGGCGCCATCCGCGTTAATTTGCCGTGTTTTCGGCACGTACAATTCTCTAGCGCGAAGGCGCGCAAATCCTGGTGATGATTTTCTAAACAGCACTTGCGTAGCGCCAGAATTTGCGTATAATGCGCGGGCTTGTCAAAGTTGACGGCCGGTTCAATATGAACCCTGGTAATCGCAGTTGGGTTATCAAACAATGTCCCCAATCGGGGGGCTATGTAAGAACGGTTACACTCTCCCATCAATCGTAATGGGTATGAGGAGTAATCATTTCGTCTATAAAATAATTGGAGCTCTGGTCTCATGCAGAACCAAAGAATCCGTATCCGCCTGAAAGCGTTTGATCATCGTCTGATCGATCAATCAACCGCGGAAATCGTCGAGACTGCTAAGCGCACTGGTGCGCAAGTCCGTGGTCCGATCCCGCTGCCGACCCGCAAAGAGCGCTTTACCGTTCTGATCTCCCCGCACGTCAACAAAGACGCGCGTGACCAGTACGAAATTCGCACTCACAAGCGTCTGGTTGACATCGTTGAGCCAACTGAAAAAACCGTTGATGCTCTGATGCGTCTGGATCTGGCTGCCGGTGTAGACGTGCAGATCAGCCTGGGTTAATCAGGTCATCGAGCGATTGAGAGGTTGAAACAATGATTGGTTTAGTCGGTAAAAAAGTGGGCATGACCCGCATCTTCACTGAAGATGGCGTTTCTATCCCAGTAACCGTAATCGAAGTTGAAGCAAACCGTGTTACTCAGGTTAAAGACCTGGCTAACGATGGCTACCGCGCAATCCAGGTTACCACCGGTGCTAAAAAAGCTAACCGTGTAACCAAGCCGGAAGCGGGTCACTTCGCTAAAGCTGGCGTTGAAGCTGGCCGTGGTCTGTGGGAATTCCGTCTGGCTGACGGCGAAGAATTCACCGTAGGTCAGAACATTAGCGTTGAACTGTTTGCTGACGTTAAAAAAGTTGACGTAACCGGTACCTCTAAAGGTAAAGGTTTTGCTGGTACCGTTAAGCGCTGGAACTTCCGTACCCAGGACGCTACTCACGGTAACTCCTTGTCTCACCGCGTTCCGGGTTCTATCGGTCAGAACCAGACTCCGGGCAAAGTGTTCAAAGGCAAGAAAATGGCAGGTCAGCTGGGTAATGAGCGTGTAACCGTTCAGAGCCTGGACGTAGTACGTGTTGACGCTGAGCGCAACCTGCTGCTGGTTAAAGGTGCTGTCCCGGGTGCGACCGGTAGCGACCTGATCGTTAAACCAGCTGTGAAGGCGTGAGGAGATAGCAATGGAATTAGTATTGAAAGACGCGCAGAGCGCGCTGACTGTTTCCGAAACTACCTTCGGTCGTGATTTCAACGAAGCGCTGGTTCACCAGGTTGTTGTTGCTTATGCAGCTGGTGCGCGTCAGGGCACTCGTGCTCAGAAGACTCGTGCTGAAATCACTGGCTCCGGTAAAAAACCGTGGCGCCAGAAAGGTACCGGCCGTGCGCGTTCTGGTTCTATCAAGAGCCCGATCTGGCGTTCCGGTGGCGTGACCTTTGCTGCTCGTCCGCAGGACCACAGTCAAAAAGTTAACAAGAAGATGTACCGCGGCGCGCTGAAAAGCATCCTGTCCGAACTGGTACGTCAGGATCGTCTGATCGTTGTCGAGAAGTTCTCTGTTGAAGCGCCGAAAACTAAGCTGCTGGCACAGAAACTGAAAGACATGGCTCTGGAAGATGTGCTGATCATCACCGGTGAGCTGGACGAGAACCTGTTCCTGGCCGCACGTAACCTGCACAAGGTTGACGTACGTGATGCGAACGGTATCGACCCGGTTAGCCTGATCGCCTTCGACAAAGTCGTAATGACTGCTGATGCTGTTAAGCAAGTTGAGGAGATGCTGGCATGATTCGTGAAGAACGTCTGCTGAAGGTGCTGCGCGCACCGCACGTTTCTGAAAAAGCGTCTACTGCGATGGAAAAAACAAACACCATCGTTCTCAAAGTTGCTAAAGACGCGACCAAAGCAGAAATCAAAGCTGCTGTGCAGAAACTGTTTGAAGTCGAAGTCGAAGTCGTTAACACCCTGGTTGTTAAAGGGAAAGTTAAACGTCACGGACAGCGTATCGGTCGTCGTAGCGACTGGAAAAAAGCTTACGTCACCCTGAAAGAAGGCCAGAATCTGGACTTCGTTGGCGGCGCTGAGTAAGTCGGAGGAGTAATACAATGGCAGTTGTTAAATGTAAACCGACATCTCCGGGTCGTCGCCACGTCGTTAAAGTGGTTAACCCAGAGCTGCACAAGGGCAAACCTTTTGCTCCGTTGCTGGAAAAAAACAGCAAATCCGGTGGTCGTAACAACAATGGCCGTATCACCACCCGTCATATCGGTGGTGGCCACAAGCAGGCTTACCGTATTGTTGACTTCAAACGCAACAAAGATGGTATCCCGGCAGTTGTTGAACGTCTTGAGTACGATCCGAACCGCTCCGCGAACATCGCGCTGGTTCTGTACAAAGACGGCGAGCGCCGTTACATCCTGGCCCCGAAAGGCCTGAAAGCTGGCGACCAGATTCAGTCTGGCGTTGATGCTGCAATCAAAGCAGGCAACACCCTGCCGATGCGCAATATCCCGGTTGGTTCTACCGTTCATAACGTAGAAATGAAACCAGGTAAAGGCGGTCAGCTGGCTCGTTCCGCTGGTACTTACGTTCAGATCGTTGCTCGCGACGGTGCTTATGTCACCCTGCGTCTGCGTTCTGGTGAAATGCGTAAAGTCGAAGCAGACTGCCGCGCTACTCTGGGCGAAGTTGGCAATGCTGAGCATATGCTGCGCGTTCTGGGTAAAGCAGGTGCTGCACGCTGGCGTGGTGTTCGTCCTACCGTTCGCGGTACTGCGATGAACCCAGTAGACCACCCACATGGTGGTGGTGAAGGTCGTAACTTTGGTAAGCACCCGGTATCCCCGTGGGGCCTGCAGACCAAAGGTAAGAAGACCCGCAGCAACAAGCGTACTGATAAATTCATCGTACGTCGCCGTAGCAAATAATTTTAGAGGATAAGCCATGCCACGTTCTCTCAAGAAAGGTCCTTTTATTGACCTGCACTTGCTGAAGAAGGTAGAGAAAGCGGTGGAAAGCGGAGACAAGAAGCCCCTGCGCACTTGGTCCCGTCGTTCAACGATCTTTCCTAACATGATCGGTTTGACCATCGCTGTCCATAATGGTCGTCAGCACGTTCCAGTATTTGTTTCCGACGAAATGGTCGGTCACAAACTGGGTGAATTCGCACCGACTCGTACTTATCGCGGCCACGCTGCTGATAAAAAAGCGAAGAAGAAATAAGGTAGGAGGAAGAGATGGAAACTTTAGCTCAACATCGCCATGCTCGTTCTTCTGCTCAGAAGGTTCGCCTTGTAGCTGACCTGATTCGCGGTAAGAAAGTGTCGCAGGCCCTGGATATTCTGACCTACACCAACAAAAAAGCTGCTGTACTGGTCAAGAAGGTACTGGAATCTGCCATTGCTAACGCTGAACACAACGATGGCGCTGACATTGATGATCTGAAAGTTGCGAAAATTTTCGTAGACGAAGGCCCGAGCATGAAGCGCATTATGCCGCGTGCTAAAGGTCGTGCAGATCGCATCCTGAAGCGCACCAGCCACATCACTGTGGTTGTGTCCGATCGCTGAGACTCTGGAGACTAGCAATGGGTCAGAAAGTACATCCTAATGGTATTCGCCTGGGTATTGTCAAACCATGGAACTCTACCTGGTTCGCGAACACCAAAGAATTCGCTGACAACCTGGACAGCGATTTTAAAGTACGTCAGTTCCTGACTAAAGAACTGGCTAAAGCGTCTGTATCTCGCATCGTTATCGAGCGTCCGGCTAAGAGCATCCGTGTGACCATTCACACCGCTCGCCCGGGTATCGTTATCGGTAAGAAAGGCGAAGACGTAGAAAAACTGCGCAAGGTCGTAGCGGATATCGCTGGCGTACCTGCACAGATCAATATCGCCGAAGTTCGTAAACCTGAACTGGACGCAAAACTGGTTGCTGACAGCATCACTTCTCAGCTGGAACGTCGCGTTATGTTCCGTCGTGCGATGAAGCGTGCTGTACAGAACGCAATGCGTCTGGGCGCTAAAGGTATCAAAGTTGAAGTTAGCGGCCGTCTGGGCGGCGCGGAAATCGCACGTACCGAATGGTACCGTGAAGGTCGCGTACCGCTGCACACTCTGCGTGCTGACATCGACTACAACACCTCTGAAGCGCACACCACTTACGGTGTAATCGGCGTTAAGGTATGGATCTTCAAAGGTGAGATCCTGGGTGGTATGGCTGCTGTTGAACAACCGGAACCGGCTGCTCAACCTAAAAAGCAGCAGCGTAAAGGCCGTAAATAAGGAGCGTCGCTGATGTTACAACCAAAGCGTACAAAATTCCGTAAAGTGCACAAAGGCCGCAACCGTGGTCTGGCGCAGGGTACGGATGTTAGCTTCGGCACTTTCGGTCTGAAAGCTGTTGGCCGTGGTCGTCTGACTGCACGTCAGATCGAAGCAGCACGTCGTGCTATGACCCGTGCAGTTAAGCGTCAAGGTAAGATCTGGATCCGTGTATTCCCGGACAAACCGATCACCGAGAAGCCGCTGGAAGTTCGTATGGGTAAAGGTAAAGGTAACGTGGAGTACTGGGTTGCCTTGATTCAGCCGGGTAAAGTCCTGTATGAAATGGACGGTGTACCGGAAGAGCTGGCCCGTGAAGCATTCGGCCTGGCAGCAGCGAAACTGCCGATCAAAACCACCTTTGTAACTAAGACGGTGATGTAATGAAAGCAAAAGAGCTGCGTGAAAAAAGCGTTGAAGAGCTGAACGCTGAGCTGCTGAACCTGCTGCGTGAGCAGTTCAACCTGCGCATGCAGGCTGCAAGTGGCCAGCTGCAACAGACTCATCTGCTGAAGCAAGTGCGTCGTGATGTTGCACGCGTTAAGACTTTACTGACTCAGAAGGCGGGTGCGTAATGACCGATAAAATCCGTACTCTGCAAGGTCGCGTAGTTAGCGACAAAATGGAGAAATCCATTGTTGTTGCTATCGAACGTATGGTGAAACACCCGGTTTACGGCAAATTCATCAAACGTACGACCAAACTGCACGTACATGACGAGAACAACGAATGCGGTATCGGCGACAAGGTTGAAATCCGCGAATGCCGTCCGCTGTCCAAGACTAAGTCCTGGACGCTGGTTCGCGTTGTAGAGAAAGCGGTTCTGTAATAGAGTACGCATTCTCGATACGGATAAACGGCTCAGCGATGAGCCGTTTATTTTTTCTACCCATATCTGGTTTGTGGTGTTATAATGCCGCGCCCTCGATATGGGGCTTTTTAACGACCCTAATTTTCGGGTCTCAGTAGTAGTTGACATTAGCGGAGCACTAAAATGATCCAAGAACAGACTATGCTGAACGTCGCCGACAACTCCGGTGCACGTCGCGTAATGTGTATCAAGGTTCTGGGTGGCTCGCACCGTCGCTACGCAGGCGTAGGCGACATCATCAAGATCACCATCAAAGAAGCAATTCCGCGTGGTAAGGTCAAAAAAGGTGATGTGCTGAAGGCGGTAGTGGTGCGCACCAAGAAGGGTGTTCGTCGCCCGGACGGTTCTGTCATTCGCTTCGATGGTAATGCATGCGTTATTCTGAACAATAACAGCGAGCAGCCTATCGGTACGCGTATTTTTGGGCCGGTAACTCGTGAACTTCGTACCGAGAAGTTCATGAAAATTATCTCTCTGGCACCAGAAGTACTCTAAGGAGCGAATCATGGCAGCGAAAATCCGTCGTGATGACGAAGTTATCGTGTTAACCGGTAAAGATAAAGGTAAGCGCGGTAAAGTTAAGAATGTCCTGTCTTCCGGCAAGGTCATTGTTGAAGGTATCAACCTGGTTAAGAAACACCAGAAGCCGGTTCCGGCTCTGAACCAACCAGGCGGCATCGTTGAAAAAGAAGCTGCAATTCAGGTTTCTAACGTTGCAATCTTCAATGCGGCAACCGGCAAGGCTGACCGTGTAGGCTTTAGATTCGAAGACGGCAAAAAAGTCCGTTTCTTCAAGTCTAACAGCGAAACTATCAAGTAATTTGGAGTAGTACGATGGCGAAACTGCATGATTACTACAAAGACGAAGTAGTTAAGAAACTCATGACTGAGTTTAACTACAATTCTGTCATGCAAGTCCCTCGGGTCGAGAAGATCACCCTGAACATGGGTGTTGGTGAAGCGATCGCTGACAAGAAACTGCTGGATAACGCAGCAGCTGACCTGGCAGCAATCTCCGGTCAAAAACCGCTGATCACCAAAGCACGCAAATCAGTTGCAGGCTTCAAAATCCGTCAGGGCTATCCGATCGGCTGTAAAGTAACTCTGCGTGGCGAACGCATGTGGGAGTTCTTTGAGCGCCTGATCACTATTGCTGTACCGCGTATTCGTGACTTCCGCGGCCTGTCCGCTAAGTCTTTCGACGGTCGTGGCAACTACAGCATGGGTGTCCGTGAGCAGATCATCTTCCCAGAAATCGACTACGATAAAGTCGACCGCGTTCGTGGTTTGGATATTACCATTACCACTACTGCGAAATCTGACGAAGAAGGCCGTGCTCTGCTGGCTGCCTTTGACTTCCCGTTCCGCAAGTAAGGTAGGGTTACTTAATGGCTAAGCAATCAATGAAAGCACGCGAAGTAAAGCGCGTGGCTTTAGCTGATAAATTCTTCGCTAAACGCGCTGAACTGAAAGCTATCATCTCTGATGTGAACGCAACCGACGAAGATCGTTGGAATGCCGTTCTCAAGCTGCAGACTCTGCCGCGTGATTCCAGCCCGTCTCGTCAGCGTAACCGCTGCCGTCAAACAGGTCGTCCGCATGGTTTCCTGCGGAAGTTCGGGTTGAGCCGTATTAAGGTCCGTGAAGCCGCTATGCGCGGTGAAATCCCGGGTCTGAAAAAGGCTAGCTGGTAATTGTCACCAATTGAATCACGGGAGTAAAGACAGATGAGCATGCAAGATCCGATCGCGGATATGCTGACCCGTATCCGTAACGGTCAGGCCGCGAACAAAGCTGCGGTCACCATGCCTTCCTCCAAGCTGAAAGTGGCAATCGCCAACGTGCTGAAGGAAGAAGGTTTTATCGAAGATTTTAAAGTTGAAGGCGACACCAAGCCGGAACTGGAACTGACTCTTAAGTATTTCCAGGGTAAAGCTGTTGTAGAAAGCATTCAGCGTGTCAGCCGCCCAGGTCTGCGCATCTATAAGAAAAAAGATGAGCTGCCGAAAGTTATGGCCGGTCTGGGTATCGCAGTTGTTTCTACCTCTAAAGGTGTTATGACTGATCGTGCAGCGCGCCAGGCTGGTCTTGGTGGCGAAATTATCTGCTACGTAGCCTAATCGGAGGAAAAAATGTCTCGTGTTGCTAAAGCACCGGTCGTTGTTCCTGCCGGCGTTGATGTAAAAATCAACGGTCAGGTTATTACGATCAAAGGTAAAAACGGCGAGCTGACTCGTACTCTCAACGATGCTGTTGAAGTTAAACATGCAGATAATGCACTGACCTTCGGTCCGCGTGATGGTTACGCAGACGGTTGGGCTCAGGCTGGTACCGCGCGTGCCCTGCTGAACTCAATGGTTATCGGTGTTACCGAAGGCTTCACTAAGAAGCTGCAGCTGGTTGGTGTAGGTTATCGTGCAGCGGTCAAAGGGAATGTAGTAAACCTGGCTTTAGGTTTCTCTCACCCGGTTGATCATCAGCTGCCTGCGGGTATCACTGCAGAATGTCCGACTCAGACTGAAATCGTGCTGAAAGGCGCTGATAAGCAGGTGATCGGCCAGGTTGCAGCAGATCTGCGCGCCTACCGTCGTCCTGAGCCTTACAAAGGCAAGGGTGTTCGTTACGCCGACGAAGTCGTGCGTACCAAAGAGGCTAAGAAGAAGTAAGGTAACACTATGGATAAGAAATCTGCTCGTATCCGTCGTGCGACCCGCGCACGCCGCAAGCTCCAGGAGCTGGGCGCAACTCGCCTGGTGGTACATCGTACCCCGCGTCACATTTACGCACAGGTAATTGCACCGAATGGTTCTGAAGTTCTGGTAGCTGCTTCTACTGTAGAAAAAGCTATCGCTGAACAACTGAAGTACACCGGTAACAAAGACGCTGCTGCAGCTGTGGGTAAAGCTGTCGCTGAACGCGCTCTGGAAAAAGGCATCAAAGATGTTTCCTTTGACCGTTCCGGGTTCCAATATCATGGTCGTGTCCAGGCACTGGCAGATGCTGCCCGTGAAGCTGGCCTTCAGTTCTAAGGTAGAGGTGTAAGATGGCTCACATCGAAAAACAAGCTGGCGAACTGCAGGAAAAGCTGATCGCGGTAAACCGCGTATCTAAAACCGTTAAAGGTGGTCGTATTTTCTCCTTCACAGCTCTGACTGTAGTAGGCGATGGCAACGGTCGCGTTGGTTTTGGTTACGGTAAAGCGCGTGAAGTTCCAGCAGCGATCCAGAAAGCGATGGAAAAAGCCCGTCGCAATATGATTAACGTCGCGCTGAACCACGGCACCCTGCAGCACCCGGTTAAGGGTACTCACACGGGTTCTCGTGTATTCATGCAGCCGGCTTCCGAAGGTACCGGTATCATCGCCGGTGGTGCAATGCGCGCCGTTCTGGAAGTCGCTGGGGTTCGTAACGTTCTGGCTAAAGCGTATGGTTCCACTAACCCGATTAACGTGGTTCGTGCAACTATCGACGGTCTGGAAAACATGAAGTCCCCGGATATGGTCGCTGCCAAGCGTGGTAAATCCGTTGAAGAAATTCTGGGGAAATAAACCATGGCAAAGACTATTAAAATTACTCAAACCCGCAGTGCAATCGGTCGTCTGCCGAAACACAAGGCAACGCTGCTTGGCCTGGGTCTGCGTCGTATTGGTCACACCGTAGAGCGCGAGGATACTCCTGCTGTTCGTGGTATGGTCAACGCGGTTTCCTTCATGGTTAAAGTTGAGGAGTAAGAGATGCGTTTAAATACTCTGTCTCCGGCCGAAGGCTCCAAAAAGGCGGGTAAACGCCTGGGTCGTGGTATCGGTTCTGGCCTCGGTAAAACCGGTGGTCGTGGTCACAAAGGTCAGAAATCTCGTTCTGGCGGTGGCGTACGTCGCGGTTTCGAGGGTGGTCAGATGCCTCTGTACCGTCGTCTGCCGAAATTCGGCTTCACTTCTCGTAAAGCGATGATCACCGCAGAGATCCGTCTCTCCGATCTGGCTCACGTAGAAGGCGATGTAGTAGACCTGAACGCGCTGAAAGCGGCTAACATTATCGGTGTCCAGATCGAGTTCGCGAAAGTGATCCTGTCTGGTGAGGTAACTCGTCCGGTAACTGTTCGTGGCCTGCGTGTGACTAAAGGTGCTCGTGCTGCTATCGAAGCTGCTGGCGGTAAAATTGAGGAATAAGTAGCAGATGGCTAAACAACCGGGATTAGATTTTCAAAGTGCCAAAGGTGGCCTTGGCGAACTGAAACGCAGACTTCTGTTTGTGGTCGGTGCGCTGATAGTGTTCCGTATTGGCTCTTTTATTCCGATCCCTGGTATTGATGCCGCTGTACTTGCCAAACTGCTTGAGCAACAGCGAGGCACCATCATTGAAATGTTCAACATGTTCTCTGGTGGTGCTCTCAGCCGTGCTTCTATCTTTGCACTGGGGATTATGCCGTACATTTCGGCATCAATCATCGTGCAGCTGCTGACGGTGGTTTATCAACCGCTGGCAGAACTGAAGAAAGAAGGGGAGTCTGGTCGTCGTAAGATCAGCCAGTACACCCGCTACGGTACTCTGGTGCTGGCGATATTCCAGTCGATCGGTATTGCTACCGGTCTGCCGAATATGCCTGGTATGCAGGGCCTGGTGATTAATCCAGGCTTTGCATTCTATTTCACCGCTGTTGTCAGTCTGGTCACAGGGACTATGTTCCTGATGTGGCTCGGCGAACAGATCACTGAACGCGGTATCGGTAACGGTATCTCGATCATTATCTTCGCCGGTATCGTTGCGGGACTCCCGCCGGCCATCGCCCATACTATCGAGCAAGCGCGTCAAGGCGACCTGCACTTCCTCCTGTTGCTGTTGGTTGCAGTATTAGTATTTGCAGTGACCTTCTTTGTTGTATTCGTTGAACGTGGTCAACGCCGCATTGTGGTAAACTACGCGAAACGTCAACAGGGTCGTCGTGTCTATGCTGCACAGAGCACACATTTACCGCTGAAAGTGAATATGGCGGGGGTAATCCCGGCAATCTTCGCTTCCAGTATTATACTGTTCCCGGCAACCATCACGTCATGGTTCGGGGGTGGTACTGGTTGGAACTGGCTGACAACAATTTCGCTGTATTTGCAGCCTGGGCAACCGCTTTATGTGTTACTCTATGCGTCTGCAATCATCTTCTTCTGTTTCTTCTACACGGCGTTGGTTTTCAACCCGCGTGAAACAGCAGATAACCTGAAGAAGTCCGGTGCATTTGTACCAGGAATTCGTCCGGGAGAGCAAACGGCGAAGTATATCGATAAAGTGATGACTCGCCTGACTCTGGTTGGTGCGTTGTACATTACTTTTATCTGCCTGATCCCGGAGTTCATGCGTGACGCGATGAAAGTGCCGTTCTACTTCGGTGGGACCTCGCTGCTTATCGTTGTTGTCGTGATTATGGACTTTATGGCTCAAGTGCAAACTCTGATGATGTCCAGTCAGTATGAGTCTGCATTGAAGAAGGCGAACCTGAAAGGCTACGGCCGCTAAAACTGGTCGCCCGAGAAGTTACGGAGAGTAAAAATGAAAGTTCGTGCTTCCGTCAAGAAATTATGCCGTAACTGCAAAATCGTTAAGCGTGATGGCGTCATCCGTGTGATTTGCAGTGCCGAGCCGAAGCATAAACAGCGCCAAGGCTGATTTTTTCGCATATTTTTCTTGCAAAGTTGGATTGAGCTGGCTAGATTAGCCAGCCAATCTTTTGTATGTCTGTACGTTTCCATTTGAGTATCCTGAAAACGGGCTTTTCAGCATGGTGCGTACATATTAAATAGTAGGAGTGCATAGTGGCCCGTATAGCAGGCATTAACATTCCTGATCACAAACATACCGTAATCGCTTTAACCGCTATTTTCGGTATCGGCAAAACCCGTTCTAAAGCCATCTGCGCTGAAACGGGCATCGCTGAAAATGTTAAGATCAGTGAGCTGTCTGAAGAACAAATTGATATTCTGCGTGAAGCAGTAGGTAAATTTGTCGTTGAAGGTGATCTGCGCCGTGAAATCACCCTGAGCATCAAGCGTCTGATGGACCTTGGTTGCTACCGTGGTTTGCGTCATCGTCGTGGTCTCCCGGTTCGCGGTCAGCGTACCAAGACCAACGCACGTACCCGTAAGGGTCCGCGTAAACCGATCAAGAAATAATCGGGGTGATTGAATAATGGCAAAGGCACCAATTCGTGCACGTAAGCGTGTAAGAAAACAAGTCTCTGACGGCGTGGCTCATATCCATGCTTCTTTTAACAACACCATCGTTACCATTACTGATCGTCAGGGTAACGCACTGGGTTGGGCAACAGCCGGTGGTTCCGGTTTCCGTGGTTCTCGCAAATCCACTCCGTTCGCAGCTCAGGTTGCAGCAGAGCGTTGCGCAGAAGCCGTAAAAGAATACGGCATCAAGAATCTGGAAGTTATGGTCAAAGGTCCGGGTCCGGGTCGCGAATCTACCATTCGTGCACTGAACGCCGCTGGTTTCCGCATCACTAATATTACTGATGTGACTCCGATCCCTCATAACGGTTGTCGTCCGCCGAAAAAACGTCGCGTATAACGCTGCGTTTTCCAGGTTAGTTGGAGAAAGAAAATGGCAAGATATTTGGGTCCTAAGCTCAAGCTGAGCCGTCGTGAGGGCACCGACTTATTCCTTAAGTCTGGCGTTCGCGCGATCGATACCAAGTGTAAAATTGAACAAGCTCCTGGCCAGCACGGTGCGCGTAAGCCGCGTCTGTCTGACTATGGTGTGCAGTTGCGTGAAAAGCAAAAAGTTCGCCGTATGTACGGTGTGCTGGAGCGTCAGTTCCGTAACTACTATAAAGAAGCAGCACGTCTGAAAGGCAACACCGGTGAAAACCTGTTGGCTCTGCTGGAAGGTCGTCTGGACAACGTTGTATACCGTATGGGCTTTGGCGCCACTCGTGCTGAAGCACGCCAGCTGGTTAGCCACAAAGCGATTATGGTAAACGGTCGTGTTGTTAACATCGCTTCTTATCAGGTTAAAGCGAATGACGTTGTCAGCATTCGTGAGAAAGCGAAAAAGCAATCTCGCGTGAAAGCCGCTCTGGAGCTGGCTGAGCAGCGTGAAAAGCCAACCTGGCTGGAAGTTGATGCTGGCAAGATGGAAGGTACGTTCAAGCGTCAGCCGGAGCGTTCTGATCTGTCTGCGGACATTAACGAACACCTGATCGTCGAGCTTTACTCCAAGTAAAGCTTAGTACCAAAGAGAGGACACAATGCAGGGTTCTGTGACAGAGTTTCTAAAACCGCGCCTGGTCGATATCGAGCAAGTGAGTTCGACGCACGCCAAGGTGACCCTTGAGCCTTTAGAGCGTGGCTTCGGCCATACTCTGGGTAACGCACTGCGCCGTATTCTGCTCTCATCGATGCCGGGTTGCGCGGTGACCGAGGTTGAGATTGATGGTGTACTGCACGAGTACAGCACCAAAGAAGGCGTTCAGGAAGACATCCTTGAAATCCTGCTCAACCTGAAAGGGCTGGCGGTGAGAGTTCAGGGTAAAGATGAAGTCATCCTTACTTTGAATAAATCTGGCATTGGCCCTGTGACCGCAGCCGACATTACCCACGACGGTGATGTCGAAATCGTCAAGCCGCAGCACGTGATTTGCCACCTGACTGATGAGAACGCTGCTATCAGCATGCGTATCAAAGTTCAGCGCGGTCGCGGTTATGTGCCGGCTTCTGCCCGAATTCATTCGGAAGAAGATGAGCGCCCAATCGGCCGTCTGCTGGTCGACGCCTGCTACAGCCCTGTAGAGCGTATTGCCTACAATGTTGAAGCTGCGCGTGTAGAACAGCGTACCGACCTGGACAAGCTGGTCATCGAAATGGAAACCAACGGCACAATCGATCCTGAAGAGGCGATTCGTCGTGCGGCAACCATCCTGGCTGAACAACTGGAAGCTTTTGTTGACTTACGTGATGTACGTCAGCCAGAAGTGAAAGAAGAGAAACCAGAATTCGATCCGATCCTGCTGCGCCCTGTTGACGATCTGGAATTGACTGTCCGCTCTGCTAACTGCCTCAAGGCAGAAGCTATCCACTATATCGGTGATCTGGTACAGCGTACCGAGGTTGAGTTGCTGAAAACGCCGAACCTGGGTAAAAAATCTCTTACTGAGATTAAAGACGTGCTGGCTTCCCGTGGACTGTCTCTGGGCATGCGCCTGGAAAACTGGCCACCAGCAAGCATTGCTGACGAGTAACCGGATCACAGGTTAAGGTTTTACTGAGAAGGATAAGGTCATGCGCCATCGTAAGAGTGGTCGTCAACTGAACCGCAACAGCAGCCATCGCCAGGCTATGTTCCGTAACATGGCAGGTTCGCTGGTTCGTCATGAAATCATCAAGACGACCCTGCCGAAAGCGAAAGAACTGCGTCGCGTAGTTGAGCCGCTGATTACTCTTGCCAAGACTGATAGCGTTGCTAATCGTCGTCTGGCATTCGCCCGCACTCGTGACAACGAGATCGTGGCAAAACTGTTTAACGAGCTGGGCCCGCGTTTCGCGAGCCGCGCCGGTGGTTACACTCGCATTCTGAAGTGTGGCTTCCGTGCAGGCGACAACGCGCCGATGGCATACATCGAGCTGGTTGATCGTGCTGAGCCGAAAGCAGAAGCTGCTACAGAGTAATCTGTAGTAACGTAAAAAAACCCGCCCCGGCGGGTTTTTTTATATCTACCTCATCCCCACTTCACTACAATATCTGTACTCTTTTTGTTCATCCCCCGGAGCCGTAGAATGTGGTTACTGGATCAGTGGGCAGAACGCCATATCCTCGATGCCCAAACCAAAGGCGAGTTCGATAATTTACCCGGTAGCGGCGAGCCGCTAACTCTCGATGACGATTCGCATGTACCGGCCGAGCTGCGGGCAGGCTATCGCCTTCTGAAGAATGCAGGGTGTCTTCCCCCGGAGCTGGAGCAGCGCAGAGAGGCGGTGGCTCTGGCAGACTTGCTTAAGGGTGTGCGTCAGGACGACCCGCGGCATGGCGAACTCAGCAAGCGCCTTGCTCTGCTCGAGCTTAAGCTGCGTCAGGCAGGACTGAACACCGACTTTTTACGCGGTGAGTACGCCGATGCGTTGCTGCATAAAATCAATCAGGAGTGAATATGTATCGTATTGGTGAGCTGGCAAAACTGGCTGATGTGACGCCAGATACCATCCGTTATTATGAAAAACAGCAAATGATGGATCATGACGTGCGCACTGAGGGGGGATTTCGTCTTTACTCGGATAACGATCTTCAGCGTCTGCGCTTTATTCGCTATGCCCGTCAGCTAGGCTTTACTCTGGAAGCGATCCGCGAATTATTGTCGATCCGTATCGATCCGGAACATCACACCTGTCAGGAGTCGAAAGGGATCGTTCAGGCGCGATTAAGCGAAGTTGAGGCGAGGATCAACGAGCTACAAACGATGCGTCGCTCTCTGCAACGGCTCAACGACGCCTGCTGCGGCACAGCTCACAGCAGCGTTTACTGTTCGATCCTCGAGGCCCTTGAGCAAGGCGCCAGTAACGGCAATGCCAGCCGTTGATTTTTTGTGCGCGCGGATCTACACTCGCGCGGAATTCACACATGTACTGGAGTTACTATGAGTCGCTATCAGCATACCAAAGGGCAAATTAAAGATAACGCCATTGAGGCACTTCTCCACGATCCATTATTCAGGCAGCGTGTAGAGAAGAACAAGAAAGGGAAGGGAAGCTATCAACGTAAAGATAAACATGCAGCAAGGATGGACCGGGAGGCCAGTGGCAAGCAAGCGAATCGCTTTTTTACCACTGGTCTTCTGCTTTCGCTGCTGATTAAGAACGCTTGTTTTGTTCTTTCAGCAGATCGCGAATTTCGCTCAGCAGGACTTCTTCTTTAGAGGGCGCTGGCGGTGCCGCCGGAGCCTCTTCTTTCTTGCGATTTAACTTATTCATCAGTTTAATCGCCATGAAAATGGCAAATGCGACGATGATGAAATCGAAAACGTTCTGAATAAACACCCCATAGTGCATCACCACTGCCGGTACATCACCCTGGGCATCGCGCAGCGTGACGGCAAACTGTTTAAAATCGATCCCGCCAATCAACAGGCCGAGCGGCGGCATAATAATATCCGCGACCAGCGACGAAACAATTTTACCGAATGCTGCACCGATGATCACACCCACTGCCAAATCGACAACGTTCCCGCGCATCGCGAATTCGCGAAACTCTTTTAAAAAACTCATTTTATTCTCCTTGAGCCAGCTGACGTTGTAAGTTTAACAAATGTATTTTCATTTGCCATTCCCCGTAGAGCGTTACAGGAAAATATTAACCTTTGAATAATAAGGGATAATAAAAGGCGCCTGTTCGACGCCCTGGGAATTAGAGGAAGAAAGGGCTTGGCTGGAACAGCCTTTCTACATCGGAAATAAACTTTTTATCAGTCAAAAACATGATCACATGATCGCCCTGCTCGATGCGCAGATTATTATTGGCGATCATCACGTCATTCCCGCGCACGACGGCGCCAATGATCGTGCCTGGCGGAAGCTTGATCTCATCGATCGATCGCCCGACCACCCGCGAGGTACTCTCATCGCCGTGTGCCACTGCTTCGATCGCTTCCGCAACGCCGCGGCGCAGGGAGGAGACGCCGACAATATCGGCTTTACGAACATGGCTGAGGAGGGCGGAAATCGTGGCCTGCTGAGGCGATATCGCGATATCGATGACGCTACCCTGAACCAGATCCACATAGGCTCTACGCTGGATCAGCACCATCACTTTTTTGGCCCCCATTCGCTTGGCCAGCATCGCAGACATGATGTTTGCTTCGTCATCGTTAGTGACGGCAATAAACAGGTCCACCTGGTCAATATGCTCTTCGGCCAGCAGCTCCTGATCCGATGCATCACCGTAGAAGACGATAGTATGCTGCAGTTTTTCTGCCAGCTCAGCGGCTCGCTGCTGATTGCGCTCGATAAGCTTAACGCTGTAGTCTTTTTCCAGCTTATGGGCCAGGCCCGCGCCAATATTGCCGCCGCCGACCAACATGATGCGTTTATAAGGCTTCTCCAGACGCTGGAGTTCGCTCATGACCGCCCTAATATGCTGCGAGGCGGCAATAAAGAAGACTTCATCGCCGGCCTCGACAATCGTCGAACCCTGTGGGCGAATGGGGCGATCGTGGCGGAAAATAGCGGCCACGCGCGTATCGATATGCGGCATATGCTCACGCATGGTGGACAATGCATTACCCACCAGCGGACCACCGTAATAGGCTTTCACCACGGCGAGGCTGACTTTCCCTTCCGCGAAGTTCACGACCTGCAGCGCGCCGGGATATTCTATCAGGCGGTGAATATTGTCGATGACCAGCTGTTCCGGAGCGATTAAGTGATCGATGGGCACTGCTTCAGAATTGAAGAGCTTTTCCGCATCGCGGACGTAATCAGGCGCACGAATACGAGCAATACGGTTTGGCGTATTGAATAACGAATAGGCGACCTGGCAGGCCACCATGTTGGTTTCATCCGAACTGGTGACCGCCACCAGCATATCGGCATCATCGGCTCCTGCCTCGCGCAGTACGCGGGGGTGAGAACCGTGCCCCTGGACGACACGCAGGTCGAACTTATCCTGCAGGCTGCGCAGACGGTCGCCATTGGTATCAACCAGCGTAATATCATTGTTCTCGCCGACGAGGTTCTCCGCCAGCGTGCCGCCGACCTGGCCGGCGCCCAGAATAATAATCTTCATCTGCAGTGATCCATTAGTTGCGACGTTTGATTAGCTTAGCGTAAAAGAAGCCATCGCCTTCTTCCGCACCCGGCAGATTTTGCTGTCCCGGGCTTGCCGGCGTACCGGTTGCGTCAAGCTCCGCATCCGGGGTCCGCGCGAGGAAGGCGGCAATTTGCTGGCTATTCTCTTCCGGCAGAATAGAACAGGTAGCGTAAACCAACGTGCCGCCTGGTTTCAGATGCCCCCAGATGGCATTGAGTATCTCGGCCTGTAGCTGGGCTAAATCGGCGATATCCCGATCCCGGCGCAGCCATTTGATATCCGGATGGCGGCGAATAACACCGGTGGCGGAACAGGGGGCATCCAGCAGAATACGATCGAACTGCTCGCTGCCACACCACTGCTCAGGGAAGCGACCATCGCCCTGTTTGACTTCGGCTTTCATGCCCAGCCGTTTCAGGTTGTCATAGACGCGGGAAAGACGCTGTTCATCAATGTCCACCGCCATGACCTCAGCCTGGGGAGCGACCTCCAGAATATGCGTCGTCTTGCCGCCCGGCGCAGCGCAGAGATCAAGAATGCGCTCGCCGTTTTCCGGCTGCAGATAGCGCATGCAGCCCTGGGCCGAGGCATCCTGAACGGTTACCCATCCTTCGGCAAAACCCGGCAACGTATGGACCGGGGCAGGGGTGGCCAGACGCACGGCGTCGGGATAGTCAGGGTGGGTGAAACCTTCTAAACCGGCCTCTTTAAGCAGAGCAAGCCATTCATCTCGGGAATGATGGTTGCGGTTAACGCGCAGCCACATCGGCGGGCGCTGGTTGTTAGCGTCGACAATCTCCTGCCAGTGTTGCGGCCAGGCCTGCTGCAGACGCTTCAGCAGCCATTTGGGATGAAGGTAGCGGTTTTCCTGCCCGGCGAATTCTGCCAGTAGCTCTTCCTGTTGGCGCTGAAACTGGCGTAACACCCCATTGATCAGCCCTTTAAGCTGCGGGCGCTTAATCGCCACCGCGCCTTCTACCGTTTCAGCCAGCGCGGCGTGTGGAGGGATGCGGGTGTAGAGTAACTGATAGAGCCCAACCATAATCAGAAAGTGCACGGTGCGCTGTTTGCCGGTCATCGGACGCGCCATCAGCTTGCTGATAAGCCACTCCAGCTGGCTGAGCGTACGCAGTACGCCAAAACACAGCTCCTGCAGCAGCGCTTTGTCTTTATCGCTGACTTTTTGCTGTAGAGGGGGCAGGACGTTGCTTAAAGACTGACCTTTTTCAACGACTTGCTCGATAGCCTGGGCGGCCAGGCTGCGTAAATTTATATTCTTTTTCATAAGCGCAAAAATAAAAATGCCCGGCGAACCCGGGCTTCAGAAGAGACGACCGTCAGGCGAGACGGGTGCCAGGCGTAAACCACTCCCGGCGGGAATTGAGTAAATCCTGGGCGCTCATCGCTTTTTTACCCGCAGGCTGTAGCGATTCCAGACTGAGGATCCCATCGCCTGTGGCGACCTGGATACCCTGTTTGGTTGCTGCCACGATAGTACCTGGTTCGGCATGTGCGGCTTCGGCAATGACCGATGCCCGCCACACTTTTAGCGGCTGCCCGTCAATTTCCAGCCAGCTCATTGGCCACGGATTAAAGGCGCGGATGCAGCGCTCCAGCTGTGCGGCGGAAAGCGACCAGTCGATGCGAGCTTCTTCTTTACTCAGCTTCTCGGCGTGGCACACCAGCGATTCATCCTGTACTTCAGGCTGCGCGGTGCCGTTGGCCAGCTGGGCTAAAGTTGCCAGCAGACCTTGAGGGCCGAGCTCGGCCAGCTTATCGTACAGGCTGCCGCTGGTATCCTCTGCGGTAATGGGGCAGGAAAGCTTATAAAGCATATCACCCGTATCAAGGCCGACGTCCATCTGCATGATGGTTACGCCTGTTTCGCTATCCCCCGCCCACAGCGAACGCTGGATCGGCGCTGCGCCACGCCAGCGCGGCAGCAGGGAGCCGTGAACGTTGATGCAGCCCAGACGGGGCATCTCCAGCACCGCTTTCGGCAGAATCAAACCGTACGCCACCACCACCATAATATCGGCGCCGAGATCGGCGACTAATTGTTGGTTGTCCTGCGGGCGCAGGGAGGATGGCTGGAATACAGGTAAGTTATGGGCTTCAGCCAGCACCTTTACCGGGCTCGGCATCAATTTTTTGCCGCGGCCAGCAGGGCGGTCTGGCTGAGTGAATACGCCAACAACCTGATGTTCAGACGACAACAGCGCGTCAAGATGACGCGCTGCAAAATCGGGGGTGCCGGCGAAAATGATACGTAGTGATTGTGACACGGTATTCCTTGTTATCAGGCACGGGAACGTAAACGATCCAGTTTCTCAACCTTCTGACGAATGCGCTGTTGTTTGAGCGGTGACAGATAATCAATAAACAGTTTGCCGACCAGATGATCCATCTCATGCTGAATACAGATAGCCAGCAGGCCATCGGCCTCCAGTTCAAATGGCTTACCGTCGCGATCCAGGGCGCGGATCTTCACTTTTTCCGCACGCGGCACCAGGGCGCGCTGTTCCGGAATCGACAGGCAGCCTTCTTCAATGCCGGTTTCGCCATCTTTTTCCAGCAGCTCCGGGTTGATTAACACCAGCTGCTCTTCACGATTTTCCGACACATCAATAACGATAATGCGCTGATGGATATCGACCTGGGTCGCGGCCAGACCAATGCCCTCCTCAGCGTACATGGTGTCGAACATATCATCGACGATACGCTGAATTTCCGCATTCACTTCTTTGACCGGCTCGGCGACTTTGCGAAGGCGCTCGTCCGGAATATGTAACACTTGCAAAACTGCCATAAAGTTCCAGAGTCGTATTCAGGAGTTGATAAGATTATTAGCTCTATTCTAGACAAAACACCCTGCAATTGACAGTCTCACTGTCCAATCGCAAAGATTGTCAATACCGCTTATGGCAGGGGGTAAGGATGACGCCCGACGAGATTTGGCTGCGGCTGATGAAGGTCAGTAGCTTGTATGGCGACAGGATGGTAGAGATCGCTCAGCGCTTATGCGCAGCCGCCAGCATTGATCATGAAGCGCTGCATGCCGTCGGGATGACCGCGGCGCAGGCAACGTTATTTTTTCGGCTTGACGGGCGTGAGTTTGACGAGACGCGGCGCTGGCTGGAACAACCGGATCATCATCTGTTACGGGGTGACGATCCGCGCTATCCATTGCGGTTAAAGGCTATCGCTGATTACCCCGGCGCGTTGCTGGTCAGCGGCGATCCCGCTCTGCTTCACAGCGCGCAGCTTGCCGTTATTGGCAGTCGCTTGCATTCCTGGTATGGCGCTCGCTGGGGGAAGCTGTTCAGCGAAACGTTGGCGCGTAAAGGGATGACTATCACCAGTGGGTTGGCGTTAGGCATTGATGGCGTCGCGCATCGCGGCGCGCTCGCGGCCGAGGGCAAAACCATCGCGGTACTGGGCAACGGACTGGGCCGGGTTTATCCGCGGCGCCATGCGAGCCTCGCCCAGCAGATCGTCGATAATGGCGGTGCGCTGGTGTCTGAATTTCCACTTATAACGCCGCCGCTTCCCGCGCATTTCCCCAGACGCAACCGGATTATCAGCGGCCTGAGCCTGGGCGTGCTGGTGGTTGAGGCGGCATTGAGAAGCGGTTCGCTGGTTACCGTCCGCTGTGCTCTGGAACAGGGAAGGGATGTGTTTGCCCTGCCTGGGCCGATAGGCAATCCGGGATCGGAAGGCCCACACTGGTTAATTAAGCAAGGCGCGGTGCCGGTGACCTCGCCAGAGGATATTGTGGAATACTGGCACAACGAGCTGGCCTGGCTAACTGATACGTCTGATTCGATAAATAATTGCGCCGATCAGCCGTCTGTAGCATTGCCATTTCCGGAGCTCCTGGCTAACGTAGGAGATGAGGTAACACCTGTTGACGTTGTCGCTGAACGTGCCGGCCAATCTGTGCCAGTAACCGTAGCTCAGCTACTTGAACTGGAGTTAGCAGGCTGGATCGCAGCTGTACCCGGCGGCTATGTCCGATTAAGGAGGGCAAGCCATGTTCGACGTACTCATGTATTTGTTTGAAACTTACATCCATAGCGAAGCAGAAATGCGCGTGGATCAGGACAAACTGACGCGGGATCTTACCGACGCAGGTTTTGAGCGGGAAGATATCTATAACGCGTTAATGTGGCTCGAGAAACTGGCTGATTATCAGGAAGGTCTCGTTGAACCCATGCAGCTCGCTTCCGACCCGCTGTCGCTTCGGGTATATACCGAAGAGGAGTGCCAGCGTCTGGACGCCAGTTGCCGGGGGTTTTTACTCTTCCTCGAGCAGATTCAGGTGTTGAACCTCGAAACGCGAGAAATGGTGATAGAGCGCGTACTGGCGCTGGATACGGCAGAATTTGAGCTGGAGGACCTGAAATGGGTCATCCTGATGGTACTGTTCAATATTCCGGGCTGTGAAAACGCCTATCAGCAAATGGAAGAATTACTCTTCGAAGTAAATGAAGGTATGCTGCATTAATCTTTTTGCAGCAACATCGAGTTGTTATGACCAAATCAGCACTGTTTTCGGTGCGTAAAAATGAGCCCTGCCCACAGTGCGGGGCTGAACTGGTGATCCGTTCCGGGAAACATGGCCCGTTTCTCGGCTGTTCGCATTATCCGGACTGTGACTATATCCGTCCCCTGAAAAGTCAGGCTGACGGGCATGTCGTTAAGGTGCTGGAGGGGCAAGTATGCCCATCGTGCGGCGCGGTTATGGTGCTACGTCAGGGGCGTTTTGGGATGTTCATTGGCTGTAGCCACTATCCGGAATGCGAACATACTGAGGTAATTGATAAACCAGATGAGACGGCTATTGCTTGCCCGCAGTGCGGACAAGGCCATCTGGTCCAGCGTCGTTCCCGTTTCGGTAAAACCTTTCACTCCTGCGATCGCTATCCTGATTGCCAGTTCGTTATCAATTTTAAACCGGTGGCGGGCGAATGCCCTGAATGCCATTACCCGCTGTTAATAGAAAAGAAGACGGCGCAGGGGCTCAGACGCTTCTGTGCCAGTAAACAATGTGGAAAGCCGATCCCGGCGGAATAAATCAGTGAACAATAACCTGCCCTCAGAAGCCGTCGCCCATGCCGTGGCGGTCCTGAATAATGAACATGTCATCGCCTATCCCACGGAAGCCGTTTTTGGCGTCGGCTGCGACCCTGACAGCGAAACGGCCGTTATGCGTCTGCTGGAGCTGAAGCAGCGTCCTGTTGAGAAGGGATTGATCCTTATCGCCGCTAGCTTTGAGCAACTCAAGCCATATATTGATGATTCACGGTTAAGTGATTCGCAGCGGGCAGCGATCTTTTCCTGCTGGCCAGGACCGGTGACGTTTGTATTCCCGGCGCGTCCTGAAACACCACGCTGGCTGACTGGTCGTTTTGATTCGCTGGCTGTACGCGTGACCAACCATCCGCTGGTGATTGAATTGTGCGAAGCCTACGGAAAACCGCTGGTCTCGACGAGCGCCAATCTCACCGGGCAACCGCCTTGCCGCACCACCGCAGAGGTCCGTGCTCAGTTTGGTGACAGCTTCCCTGTCGTGGATGGCGCTACGGGCGGACGGCAAAATCCATCTGAAATACGTGATGCCCTGACGGGTGAACTGTTCCGCCAGGGGTGAACCATGGAAACCTATGCTGTTTTTGGTAATCCGATTGCGCACAGCAAGTCGCCTTCTATTCACCAGCTGTTTGCCTGCCAGTTAGGGATTATCCATCCTTATGGACGTGTGCTAGCGCCGCTGGACGATTTTGTCTCTTCTCTCAATCAGTTTTTTGCGCAGGGAGGAAAGGGCGCCAATGTTACTGTTCCTTTTAAAGAAGAAGCTTTTGCGCGCGCGGATGAACTGACAGAACGCGCTGCGCTGGCGGGAGCGGTGAATACCCTGAAACGTCTGGAAGACGGGCGTTTGCTGGGCGACAACACGGACGGTATTGGTCTGCTGAGCGATCTGGAGCGTCTGGGATTCATTAAGCCACGCCAGCGGATCCTGCTTATCGGTGCCGGTGGCGCATCGCGTGGGGTGCTGCTGCCGCTGCTGTCGCTGGGATGTGCCGTCACGATCGTCAATCGCACCTACGCTCGTGCCCATGAGTTAGCCACGCTCTTCGCCCATACCGGCAGCGTCAGCGCAAGGGAGATGGATACCTTATCCGGGGAAACATTCGATCTGATCATCAATGCGACGTCCAGTGGAATAGACGGTGATGTACCGGCTATCCCGGCATCTGTTGTCAACGCTGACGTGTATTGCTATGACATGTTCTACCAGAAAGGGCCGACACCGTTTCTTCACTGGTGCCAGCAGCATGGCGCAACCCACTGTGCTGACGGGCTGGGAATGCTGGTGGCGCAAGCCGCCCATGCCGTTCTGCTATGGCACGGCGTCCTGCCGGCTATCACCCCGGTTATAGAAAGGCTGCAACAGGAACTGAATGCATGAATCAGGCGATTCAGTTTCCCGATCGGGAATCATGGGATGCCGAACGGCAGGGCGTGGTGTTTCCCGCGCTGGTTAATGGGATGCAATTAACCTGCGCAATTTCAGGGCAGATCCTGCAGCAGCGTTTTGGCGCAGAGGGGCCAGCGCAGTGGCTGGCCGCATTCCAGGAACATCGTTGGGATCTTGAGGAAGAGGCAGAGGCATTGATCCGCGATAATCAGGAGGATGCTCAGGGTTGGGTCTGGCTCTCCTGATCCAGATATTCATCTTTCCATTTCACATAGTTATTCGCTGAATACTTAAGGCCTTCCCGCTCCGCCTCTGTCAGGGGGCGGATCTGTTTGACCGGATTGCCAAAGTAAAGGAAGCCGCTTTCCAGCTGTTTGTTCTGCGGTACCAGACTTCCCGCGCCAATCATGACGTCATCGCCAACGACGACACCATCTAATAAGATCGAACCCATACCAACCAGTACGCGGTTGCCGATAGTGCAGCCGTGCAGCATCACTTTGTGGCCAACCGTCACATCCTCTCCAATGATCAGTGGATTTCCCTCAGGCTTGTAAGAGGATTTATGGGTCACGTGTAGAACGCTGCCGTCCTGAATATTGCTGCGTTGACCTATCGATACATAGTTGACGTCGCCGCGAATGGCTACCAGAGGCCAGACGCTGACGTCATCGGCAATTCTGACATCACCGATAACGACGCTGGATGCGTCAATCATGACGCGAAGACCGATTTGCGGGAAAAATGCTTTATAGGGGCGCAGTTGAGCAGACATGTTGACCTCAAAAATACGGGAGCGTAAGAAGACTTTGGTGGCTTTTATCTCGCTCTGCAACCCCTGAAAACGGTGAAAATTGAGCAAATCGTGCAATTACACGGCGAAAAGGGTGAAAAATCACCATTCAGAAAAAAAGATCGAAAAAAGGCTTGTGCAAAAAAATGGGATCCCTATAATGCGCACCCACTGACACGGCAGATGTGAATCACTTCACACAAACAGCCGGTTCGGTTGAAGAGAAAAATCCTGAAAAACGGGTTGACTCTGAAAGAGGAAAGCG
>NZ_JBEAJW010000007.1:0-34378 GCF_040064295.1 Klebsiella sp. JB_Kp031 | reverse complement strand
CGGGCGACAACATCAAAATGGTTGTTACCCTGATCCACCCGATCGCGATGGACGATGGTCTGCGTTTCGCAATCCGTGAAGGCGGTCGTACCGTTGGCGCGGGCGTGGTTGCTAAAGTTCTCGGCTAATCGCTGATAACATTTGACGCAATGCGCAATAAAAGGGCATCATTTGATGCCCTTTTTGCACGCTTTCACACCAGAACCTGGCTCATCAGTGATTTTATTTGTCATAATCATTGCTGAGACAGGCTCTGAAGAGGGCGTTTATACACCAAACCATTCGAGCGATAGTGCGACGGCAATCAGCATCCTCCTTTGCGTTAGCAGGGCAGGGGCGACAAAACCGTCAGCGTTGAAGCAATTTGAATAGTTAAGTGTATAATCCGAAACTTAATTTCGGTTTGGATCGCCTCGCCCCCGCGGGGTGAAATTGTTTGTAGAATACTTCTGACAGGTTGGTTTATGAGTGCGAATACCGAAGCTCAAGGGAGCGGGCGCGGCCTGGAAGCGATGAAGTGGATTATCGTTGCCGTGCTGCTGATCGTGGCGATCGTGGGCAACTTCCTTTATCGCGACATTATGCTGGCGGTGCGTGCGCTGGCCGTGGTTATTCTTATTGCTGCTGCCGGTGGCGTCGCGCTGTTGACGACGAAAGGTAAGGCGACCGTTGCTTTTGCTCGCGAAGCGAGAACCGAAGTTCGTAAAGTGATTTGGCCGACTCGCCAGGAAACGCTGCATACTACGCTGATTGTTGCTGCTGTGACTGCAGTAATGTCACTGATCCTGTGGGGACTGGATGGTATTCTGGTTCGCCTGGTCTCCTTTATCACTGGCCTGAGGTTCTGAGATGTCTGAAGCTCCTAAAAAGCGCTGGTACGTCGTTCAGGCGTTTTCCGGTTTTGAAGGTCGCGTAGCCACGTCGCTGCGTGAACATATCAAATTACACAACATGGAAGAGTTATTTGGCGAAGTCATGGTCCCGACCGAAGAAGTGGTTGAGATCCGTGGCGGCCAGCGTCGCAAAAGCGAACGTAAATTCTTCCCAGGCTACGTTCTGGTCCAGATGGTCATGAACGACGCAAGCTGGCACCTGGTGCGCAGCGTGCCGCGCGTGATGGGCTTCATCGGCGGTACCTCTGACCGTCCGGCGCCGATCAGCGACAAAGAAGTCGACGCCATCATGAATCGTCTGCAACAGGTTGGCGATAAGCCGCGTCCGAAAACGCTGTTTGAACCGGGCGAAATGGTTCGCGTTAACGACGGTCCGTTCGCTGACTTTAACGGTGTGGTTGAAGAAGTGGACTATGAGAAGTCCCGCCTGAAAGTTTCCGTTTCTATCTTCGGTCGTGCGACTCCGGTAGAACTGGACTTCAGCCAGGTTGAGAAGGCGTAAGCCGGCGATCAAAAAAGCAGCGATTTAATCGTTGCATAGGGCGCGAAATTGGCATACAATTTCGCGCCTTTTGTTTTTATGGGCCCGGCCCGTAAAACGATGTTTAATCACGGGGAGCTTCTCTGAAGCGTTAATACCCAATTTGAGGATTTAAGAATGGCTAAGAAAGTCCAAGCCTACGTCAAGCTGCAGGTTGCAGCTGGTATGGCGAACCCGAGCCCGCCGGTCGGCCCAGCACTGGGTCAGCAGGGCGTGAACATCATGGAATTCTGCAAAGCGTTCAACGCCAAAACTGATTCCCTGGAGAAAGGTCTGCCGATCCCGGTTGTTATCACCGTTTACGCTGACCGTTCCTTTACCTTTGTTACCAAGACTCCGCCGGCTGCTGTTCTGCTGAAGAAAGCTGCAGGCATCAAGTCTGGTTCCGGTAAGCCGAACAAAGATAAAGTGGGTAAAATCTCCCGCGCTCAGCTGCAGGAAATCGCGCAGACCAAAGCTGCCGACATGACTGGTGCCGACATTGAAGCGATGACTCGCTCCATCGAAGGTACTGCACGTTCCATGGGCCTGGTAGTGGAGGACTAAGAAATGGCTAAACTGACCAAGCGCATGCGCGTGATCCGTGAGAAAGTTGATGCAACTAAACAGTACGACATCAACGAAGCCATCGCTCTGCTGAAAGAGCTGGCCACCGCTAAATTTACCGAAAGCGTAGACGTTGCCGTTAACCTCGGCATCGACGCTCGTAAATCTGACCAGAACGTCCGTGGCGCAACTGTACTGCCGCACGGTACTGGCCGTTCCGTTCGCGTAGCCGTATTTACCCAGGGCGCAAACGCTGAAGCTGCTAAAGCTGCAGGCGCTGAGCTGGTAGGTATGGAAGATCTGGCTGAGCAGATCAAAAAAGGCGAAATGAACTTTGACGTTGTTATTGCTTCTCCAGATGCAATGCGCGTTGTTGGCCAGCTGGGCCAGGTTCTGGGTCCGCGTGGCCTGATGCCGAACCCGAAAGTGGGTACCGTAACTCCGAACGTTGCTGAAGCGGTTAAAAACGCGAAAGCAGGTCAGGTTCGTTACCGTAACGACAAAAACGGCATCATCCACACCACCATCGGTAAAGTGGACTTTGACGCTGACAAACTGAAAGAAAACCTGGAAGCTCTGCTGGTTGCGCTGAAAAAAGCAAAACCGACTCAGGCGAAAGGCGTGTACATCAAGAAAGTTAGCATCTCCACCACCATGGGTGCAGGTGTTGCAGTAGATCAGGCTGGCCTGAACGCTTCTGCAAACTAATGCCTTTACGTGGGCGGTGATTTTGTCTACAATCTTCGCCCACGTTTGCTAACTAAGGTTAGCAGGTAACCGAATTGTTCGTTGGAGTCTGGCCTATCCAGACCTCCGTCGAAGACCGCAGGTGTTTCGCAAGAAACTTAATGCCCTGCGTAGACGGTGACAGAACGCTAAGATTATTTTTGGATATTCTGGCTTGTTTCTGCTCACCGTATTTAGACGCTCTTTTCGTTGAATTGAGTGAAGTGAGTTCCAGAGCATAGGCTCTGGCAAACATCCAGGAGCAAAGCTAATGGCTTTAAATCTTCAAGACAAACAAGCGATTGTTGCTGAAGTCAGCGAAGTAGCCAAAGGCGCGCTGTCTGCAGTAGTTGCGGATTCCCGTGGCGTAACTGTAGATAAAATGACTGAACTGCGTAAAGCAGGTCGTGAAGCTGGCGTATACATGCGTGTTGTTCGTAACACCCTGCTGCGCCGCGTCGTAGAAGGTACTCAGTTCGAGTGCCTGAAAGACACGTTTGTTGGTCCGACCCTGATTGCATACTCTATGGAACACCCGGGCGCTGCTGCTCGTCTGTTCAAAGAGTTCGCGAAAGCGAATGCAAAATTTGAGGTCAAAGCCGCTGCCTTTGAAGGTGAGCTGATCCCGGCGTCGCAGATCGACCGCCTGGCAACTCTGCCGACCTACGAAGAAGCAATTGCACGCCTGATGGCAACCATGAAAGAAGCTTCGGCTGGCAAACTGGTTCGTACTCTGGCTGCTGTACGCGATGCGAAAGAAGCTGCTTAATCGCAGTTATCTTTGTAAAGCATTCGCTTACGTATAAACTTATTCTGATATTCAGGAACAATTTAAATGTCTATCACTAAAGATCAAATCATTGAAGCAGTATCCGCTATGTCCGTAATGGACGTTGTTGAGCTGATCTCTGCAATGGAAGAAAAATTCGGTGTTTCCGCTGCTGCTGCTGTAGCTGTAGCTGCTGGCCCGGTTGAAGCTGCTGAAGAAAAAACTGAATTCGACGTAATTCTGAAAGCTGCTGGCGCTAACAAAGTTGCTGTTATCAAAGCAGTACGTGGCGCGACTGGCCTGGGTCTGAAAGAAGCTAAAGACCTGGTAGAATCTGCTCCGGCTGCACTGAAAGAAGGCATCAGCAAAGACGACGCTGAAGCTCTGAAAAAATCTCTGGAAGAAGCTGGCGCTGAAGTTGAAGTTAAATAAGCCAACCCTTCCGGTTGCAGCCTGAGAAATCAGGCTGAGGCTGGTGACTTTTTGGTCACCAGCCTTTTTGCGCTGTAAGGCGCCAGTAGCGTTTCACGCTGTTTGACTACTGGTTTGCCTCTCAATGCTTGTTTCTATCGACGACTTAATATACTGCGACAGGTTAGGGTTCCTGGGCTGTGTAAATCGCAATGAAATGGTTTAAGCGTGATAGCAACAGGCATTGCGGAAAGTGTTCCATTTTCCGGTCAACAAAATAGTGTTGCATAAAAAACTGCCCTCTGCGGGCAGATGGGTCGACTTGTCAGCGAGCTGAGGAACCCTATGGTTTACTCCTATACCGAGAAAAAACGTATTCGTAAGGATTTTGGTAAACGTCCACAAGTTCTGGATGTGCCATATCTCCTTTCTATCCAGCTTGACTCGTTCCAGAAGTTTATCGAGCAAGATCCTGAAGGGCAGTATGGTCTGGAAGCTGCTTTCCGTTCCGTATTCCCAATTCAGAGCTACAGCGGTAATTCCGAGCTGCAATACGTCAGCTACCGTCTGGGCGAACCGGTTTTTGACGTTAAAGAATGTCAGATCCGTGGCGTGACTTACTCTGCACCGCTGCGCGTAAAACTGCGTCTGGTGATCTACGAGCGCGAAGCGCCGGAAGGCACCGTCAAAGACATTAAAGAACAAGAAGTCTACATGGGCGAAATCCCGCTCATGACCGACAACGGTACCTTTGTCATCAACGGTACCGAGCGTGTTATCGTTTCTCAGCTGCACCGTAGCCCGGGCGTCTTCTTTGACAGTGACAAAGGTAAGACTCACTCATCCGGTAAGGTTCTGTATAACGCACGCATCATCCCTTACCGCGGTTCCTGGCTGGACTTCGAATTCGACCCGAAAGACAACCTGTTCGTTCGTATCGACCGTCGTCGTAAGCTGCCGGCTACCATCATCCTGCGCGCGCTGAATTACACCACTGAGCAGATCCTTGACCTGTTCTTCGAAAAAGTGGTCTTTGAAATTCGCGACAACAAGCTGCAGATGGAGCTGATTCCGGAGCGTCTGCGCGGCGAAACCGCCTCCTTCGATATCGAAGCCAACGGCAAAGTGTACGTTGAGAAAGGCCGTCGCATCACGGCTCGTCATATCCGTCAGCTGGAAAAAGACGATATCAAGCATATCGAAGTGCCGGTTGAATATATCGCGGGCAAAGTGGCGGCTAAAGACTATATCGATGAAGCGACTGGCGAACTGATCTGCCCGGCGAACATGGAGCTGAGCCTGGATCTGCTGGCTAAGCTGAGCCAGTCTGGCCACAAGCGCATCGAAACGCTGTTCACTAACGATCTGGACCACGGTCCATACATCTCTGAAACGGTACGCGTCGACCCGACTAACGATCGTCTGAGCGCGCTGGTAGAAATCTACCGCATGATGCGCCCTGGCGAGCCGCCGACTCGTGAAGCCGCTGAAAGCCTGTTTGAGAACCTGTTCTTCTCCGAAGACCGCTACGATCTGTCCGCGGTTGGTCGTATGAAGTTCAACCGTTCTCTGCTGCGCGACGAAATCGAAGGTTCCGGTATCCTGAGCAAAGACGACATCATTGAAGTGATGAAGAAGCTCATCGATATCCGTAACGGTAAAGGCGAAGTGGACGATATCGACCACCTCGGTAACCGTCGTATCCGTTCCGTTGGCGAAATGGCGGAGAACCAGTTCCGCGTTGGCCTGGTACGTGTAGAGCGTGCGGTGAAAGAGCGTCTGTCTCTGGGCGATCTGGATACCCTGATGCCTCAGGATATGATCAACGCCAAGCCGATTTCCGCAGCAGTGAAAGAGTTCTTTGGTTCCAGCCAGCTGTCTCAGTTTATGGACCAGAACAACCCGCTGTCTGAGATCACGCACAAACGTCGTATCTCCGCACTCGGCCCAGGCGGTCTGACCCGTGAGCGCGCAGGCTTCGAAGTTCGAGACGTACACCCGACTCACTATGGTCGCGTATGTCCAATCGAAACGCCTGAAGGTCCGAACATCGGTCTGATCAACTCCCTGTCCGTGTACGCGCAGACCAACGAATATGGCTTCCTTGAGACGCCGTATCGTAAAGTGACCGACGGTGTGGTTACTGACGAAATTCACTACCTGTCTGCTATCGAAGAAGGCAACTACGTTATCGCTCAGGCGAACTCCAACCTGGATGAAAACGGCCACTTCGTAGAAGACCTGGTGACCTGCCGTAGCAAAGGCGAATCCAGCTTGTTCAGCCGTGACCAGGTTGACTACATGGACGTATCCACCCAGCAGGTGGTATCCGTCGGTGCGTCCCTGATCCCGTTCCTGGAACACGATGACGCCAACCGTGCATTGATGGGTGCAAACATGCAACGTCAGGCCGTTCCGACTCTGCGCGCTGATAAGCCGCTGGTTGGTACCGGTATGGAACGTGCTGTGGCCGTCGACTCCGGTGTTACTGCGGTGGCTAAACGTGGCGGTACTGTTCAGTACGTGGATGCCTCCCGTATCGTTATCAAAGTTAACGAAGACGAGATGTACCCGGGCGAAGCAGGTATCGACATCTATAACCTGACTAAGTACACCCGTTCTAACCAGAACACCTGCATCAACCAGATGCCTTGCGTGTCCCTGGGCGAACCTATTGAGCGCGGCGACGTGCTGGCCGACGGCCCGTCCACCGACCTCGGTGAGCTGGCGCTGGGTCAGAACATGCGCGTAGCGTTCATGCCGTGGAACGGCTACAACTTCGAAGACTCCATCCTCGTTTCCGAGCGTGTTGTCCAGGAAGACCGTTTCACCACTATCCACATTCAGGAACTGGCGTGCGTGTCCCGTGACACCAAGCTGGGGCCGGAAGAGATCACCGCTGACATCCCGAACGTGGGTGAAGCTGCGCTCTCCAAACTGGATGAGTCCGGTATCGTTTATATCGGTGCGGAAGTGACCGGCGGCGACATTCTGGTTGGTAAGGTTACGCCGAAAGGTGAAACCCAGCTGACGCCGGAAGAGAAACTGCTGCGTGCGATCTTCGGTGAGAAAGCGTCTGACGTTAAAGACTCCTCTCTGCGCGTACCGAACGGTGTCTCTGGTACCGTTATCGACGTTCAGGTCTTTACCCGTGACGGCGTAGAAAAAGACAAACGTGCGCTGGAAATCGAAGAGATGCAGCTGAAGCAGGCCAAAAAAGACCTGTCTGAAGAACTGCAGATCCTCGAAGCCGGTCTGTTCAGTCGTATCTACGCGGTGCTGGTCTCCGGTGGCGTTGAAGCTGAGAAGCTCGACAAACTGCCGCGCGATCGCTGGCTGGAACTGGGCCTGACCGACGAAGAGAAACAAAATCAGCTGGAACAGCTGGCTGAGCAGTACGACGAACTGAAACACGAGTTCGAGAAAAAACTCGAAGCGAAACGCCGCAAAATCACCCAAGGCGACGATCTGGCACCGGGCGTGCTGAAGATTGTTAAGGTATACCTGGCCGTTAAACGCCGTATCCAGCCTGGTGACAAGATGGCGGGTCGTCACGGTAACAAGGGTGTTATCTCTAAGATCAACCCGATCGAAGATATGCCGCACGATGCTAACGGTACGCCGGTAGATATCGTCCTCAACCCGCTGGGCGTACCGTCTCGTATGAACATCGGTCAGATCCTGGAAACTCACCTGGGTATGGCTGCGAAAGGCATCGGCGATAAGATCAACGCCATGCTGAAACAGCAGCAGGAAGTCGCGAAACTGCGCGAGTTCATCCAGCGTGCCTACGATCTGGGCGCTGACGTTCGTCAGAAAGTTGACCTGAATACCTTCAGCGATGAAGAAGTTCTGCGTCTGGCTGAAAACCTGCGTAAAGGTATGCCGATCGCAACGCCGGTGTTCGACGGTGCGAAAGAAGCGGAAATTAAAGCGCTGCTGCAGCTGGGCGACCTGCCGACTTCCGGTCAGATCACCCTGTTCGACGGCCGCACCGGTGAGCAGTTCGAGCGTCCGGTAACCGTGGGTTACATGTACATGCTGAAACTGAACCACCTGGTCGACGACAAAATGCACGCGCGTTCCACCGGTTCTTACAGCCTGGTTACTCAGCAGCCGCTGGGTGGTAAGGCGCAGTTCGGTGGTCAGCGCTTCGGTGAGATGGAAGTGTGGGCGCTGGAAGCATACGGCGCAGCTTACACCCTGCAGGAAATGCTCACCGTTAAGTCTGATGACGTGAACGGTCGTACTAAGATGTATAAAAACATCGTGGACGGCAATCACCAGATGGAACCGGGCATGCCGGAATCCTTCAACGTACTGTTGAAAGAAATTCGCTCGCTGGGCATCAACATCGAACTGGAAGACGAGTAATTCTCGCTCAAACAGGTCACTGCTGCCGGGTTAACGCCCGGCAGCGGAATGTGCTAACTCCGACGGGAGCAAATCCGTGAAAGACTTATTAAAGTTTCTGAAAGCGCAAACTAAAACCGAAGAGTTTGATGCGATCAAAATTGCTCTGGCTTCGCCAGACATGATCCGTTCATGGTCTTTCGGTGAAGTTAAAAAGCCGGAAACCATTAACTACCGTACGTTCAAACCTGAGCGTGACGGCCTTTTCTGCGCCCGTATCTTTGGGCCGGTAAAAGACTATGAGTGCCTGTGCGGTAAGTACAAGCGCCTGAAACACCGCGGTGTGATCTGTGAGAAGTGCGGCGTTGAAGTGACCCAGACTAAAGTGCGTCGTGAGCGCATGGGCCACATCGAGCTGGCATGTCCGACTGCGCACATCTGGTTCCTGAAATCTCTGCCGTCCCGTATCGGCCTGCTGCTGGATATGCCGCTGCGCGATATCGAACGTGTACTGTACTTTGAATCCTATGTGGTTATCGAAGGTGGCATGACCAACCTCGAACGCAACCAGATTCTGACGGAAGAACAGTACCTGGACGCGCTGGAAGAGTTCGGTGACGAATTCGACGCGAAGATGGGTGCGGAAGCGATCCAGGCGCTGCTGCGCAATATGGATCTGGAGCAGGAGTGCGAGCAGCTGCGTGAAGAGCTGAACGAAACCAACTCCGAAACCAAGCGTAAAAAGCTGACCAAGCGCATTAAGCTGCTGGAAGCCTTCGTACAGTCTGGCAACAAGCCGGAGTGGATGATCCTGACCGTTCTGCCGGTACTGCCGCCAGATCTGCGTCCGCTGGTTCCGCTGGATGGCGGTCGTTTCGCGACGTCTGACCTCAACGATCTGTATCGTCGCGTGATCAACCGTAACAACCGTCTGAAACGTCTGCTGGATCTGGCTGCGCCGGATATCATCGTACGCAACGAAAAACGTATGCTGCAGGAAGCGGTAGATGCCCTGCTGGACAACGGTCGTCGCGGTCGTGCGATCACCGGTTCTAACAAACGTCCTCTGAAATCTTTGGCCGATATGATCAAAGGTAAACAGGGTCGTTTCCGTCAGAACCTGCTCGGTAAGCGTGTTGACTACTCCGGTCGTTCTGTTATCACCGTAGGTCCATACCTGCGTCTGCATCAGTGCGGTCTGCCGAAGAAAATGGCGCTGGAGCTGTTCAAACCGTTCATCTACGGCAAGCTGGAGTTGCGAGGACTCGCCACCACCATCAAAGCCGCTAAGAAGATGGTTGAGCGCGAAGAAGCTGTCGTTTGGGATATCCTGGACGAAGTGATCCGCGAACACCCGGTTCTGCTGAACCGTGCGCCGACCCTGCACCGTCTGGGTATTCAGGCATTCGAACCGGTTCTGATCGAAGGTAAAGCCATCCAGCTGCACCCGCTGGTTTGTGCGGCATATAACGCCGACTTCGATGGTGACCAGATGGCTGTTCACGTACCGCTGACGCTGGAAGCCCAGCTGGAAGCGCGTGCGCTGATGATGTCTACCAACAACATCCTGTCCCCGGCGAACGGCGAACCAATCATCGTTCCGTCTCAGGACGTTGTACTGGGTCTGTACTACATGACCCGTGACAGTGTTAACGCCAAAGGCGAAGGCATGGTGCTGACTGGCCCGAAAGAAGCTGAGCGTATTTATCGCGCCGGCTTGGCCTCTCTGCATGCGCGCGTTAAAGTGCGTATCACTGAATACGAAAAAGACGACAATGGTGAGTTTGTCGCGAAAACCAGCCTGAAAGACACGACCATTGGCCGTGCCATTCTGTGGATGATCGTACCGAAAGGTCTGCCGTTCTCTATCGTGAACCAGGCGCTCGGTAAGAAAGCGATCTCCAAGATGCTGAACACCTGTTACCGTATTCTGGGCCTGAAACCGACCGTTATTTTCGCGGACCAGACGATGTACACCGGCTTTGCTTACGCAGCGCGTTCAGGTGCATCCGTTGGTATCGATGACATGGTCATCCCGGAGAAAAAATACGAAATCATCAGCGAAGCGGAAGCGGAAGTTGCTGAGATTCAGGAACAGTTCCAGTCCGGTCTGGTGACCGCGGGCGAACGCTACAACAAAGTTATCGATATCTGGGCTGCGGCGAACGATCGTGTATCCAAAGCGATGATGGATAACCTGCAAACCGAAACCGTGATTAACCGTGACGGTCAGGAAGAACAGCAGGTTTCCTTCAACAGCATCTACATGATGGCCGACTCCGGTGCGCGTGGTTCTGCTGCACAGATTCGTCAGCTGGCCGGTATGCGTGGTCTGATGGCGAAGCCGGATGGCTCCATCATCGAAACGCCGATCACCGCGAACTTCCGTGAAGGTCTGAACGTACTCCAGTACTTCATCTCCACGCACGGTGCGCGTAAAGGTCTGGCGGATACCGCACTGAAAACAGCGAACTCCGGTTACCTGACTCGTCGTCTGGTCGACGTTGCCCAGGACCTGGTCGTCACTGAAGACGACTGCGGCACCCTGGAAGGCATCACCATGACGCCGGTTATCGAAGGTGGCGACGTTAAAGAGCCGCTGCGCGATCGCGTACTGGGTCGTGTGACTGCGGAAGACGTGCTGAAGCCGGGTACCGCGGATATTCTGGTTCCACGCAACACGCTGCTGCACGAGCACTGGTGTGACCTGCTGGAAGCGAACTCCGTTGACTCCGTCAAAGTGCGTTCCGTTGTATCCTGTGACACCGACTTTGGTGTATGTGCGCACTGCTATGGTCGTGACCTGGCGCGTGGCCACATCATCAACAAAGGTGAGGCTATCGGCGTTATCGCGGCACAGTCCATCGGTGAGCCGGGTACACAGCTGACGATGCGTACGTTCCACATCGGTGGTGCGGCATCTCGTGCGGCTGCTGAATCCAGCATCCAGGTGAAAAACAAAGGTAGCATCAAGCTCAGCAACGCGAAGTCGGTTGTGAACTCCAGCGGTAAACTGGTTATCACTTCCCGTAACACCGAGCTGAAACTGATCGACGAATTCGGTCGTACCAAAGAGAGCTATAAAGTGCCTTACGGTGCGGTTATGGCGAAAGGCGACGGTGAGCAGGTTGCCGGCGGTGAAACCGTCGCAAACTGGGATCCGCACACCATGCCGGTTATCACCGAAGTGAGTGGTTTCATCCGCTTCACTGACATGATCGACGGCCAGACCATTACTCGTCAGACCGACGAACTGACCGGTCTGTCTTCGCTGGTGGTTCTGGACTCTGCAGAACGTACCGCAGGTGGTAAAGATCTGCGTCCGGCGCTGAAAATCGTTGATGCTCAGGGCAACGACGTTCTGATTCCAGGCACCGATATGCCGGCTCAGTACTTCCTGCCGGGTAAAGCGATTGTTCAGCTGGAAGATGGCGTACAGATCAGCTCTGGTGACACCCTGGCGCGTATTCCGCAGGAATCCGGCGGTACCAAGGACATCACCGGTGGTCTGCCGCGCGTTGCGGACCTGTTCGAAGCACGTCGTCCGAAAGAGCCGGCAATCCTGGCTGAAATCAGCGGTATCATTTCCTTCGGTAAAGAAACCAAAGGGAAACGTCGCCTGGTTATCACCCCGGTAGACGGTAGCGAACCGTACGAAGAGATGATTCCGAAATGGCGTCAGCTCAACGTGTTCGAAGGTGAACGTGTAGAACGTGGTGACGTGGTTTCCGACGGTCCGGAAGCGCCGCACGACATTCTGCGTCTGCGTGGCGTACATGCTGTGACCCGTTACATTGTTAACGAAGTCCAGGACGTATACCGTCTGCAGGGCGTTAAGATTAACGATAAACACATCGAAGTTATCGTTCGTCAGATGCTGCGTAAAGCCACCATCGAAAGCGCAGGCAGCTCCGACTTCCTCGAAGGCGAGCAGGTGGAATACTCCCGCGTCAAGATCGCGAACCGCGAACTGGAAGCGAACGGCAAAGTGGGCGCAACGTTCTCCCGCGATCTGCTGGGTATCACCAAAGCGTCTCTGGCCACCGAGTCCTTCATCTCCGCGGCATCGTTCCAGGAGACCACTCGCGTGCTGACCGAAGCAGCCGTTGCGGGCAAACGCGACGAACTGCGCGGTCTGAAAGAGAACGTCATCGTGGGTCGTCTGATCCCGGCCGGTACCGGTTATGCGTACCACCAGGATCGTATGCGCCGTCGCGCTGCTGGCGAACTGCCGGCGGCACCGCAGGTGAGCGTGGAAGAAGCATCTGCCAACCTGGCAGAGCTGCTGAACGCAGGTCTGGGCGGTTCTGACAACGATTAATCGTTGATGCACTGCTGAAAAGCCGGTCAGGTTTCCTGACCGGCTTTTTTATTGCCTGTTCTCCGCGGTACCCGTCTTTAATTACATTTACGTCATATCCAGGCTGCAATTTTTTAGCAATTAATTCATACAAAATATCCATTAATCTATCACCTCAAAAAACCTTTCTTTATATATGGGTAAAACTTCTACTCATATCAAAAAATAATCAATTCAAAGAGGATATATTCAAAATACCTGATGAATCATGGGATTACTGCTGCTGCTTTATCTTCGGCGCGACGGCTCTGGAGAGGGATCGCTGCATCTCATGCTTCCCCCAACAAGGCGCAGAAATAACCCCGGCAGACAGGTATGGATCATTACTTTAGGTCTGAGCGGACAGGCTCTGGGGGCTGCATGGAATTCGCGATACAACTCATTATTATCTTAATTTGTCTGTTTTATGGTGCCCGAAAAGGCGGTATTGCGCTGGGGCTGCTGGGCGGCATCGGTTTGGTGATCCTCGTTTTTGTTTTTCATCTCCAGCCGGGCAAACCGCCGGTTGATGTGATGCTGGTGATCATTGCGGTGGTGGCGGCCTCGGCGACGCTGCAGGCATCCGGCGGTCTGGATGTCATGCTGCAGATTGCTGAGAAGCTGCTGCGGCGTAACCCAAAATATGTCTCTATTGTGGCGCCTTTCGTCACCTGCACGCTGACCATCCTCTGCGGTACCGGTCACGTGGTGTATACCATCCTGCCGATTATCTACGATGTGGCGATCAAGAATAACATTCGCCCGGAGCGTCCGATGGCCGCCAGCTCCATTGGCGCCCAGATGGGGATCATCGCCAGCCCGGTCTCGGTGGCGGTGGTTTCGCTGGTGGCGATGCTGGGGAATTTTACCTTTAACGGTAAACATCTGGAGTTTCTCGATCTGCTGGCGATAACCATTCCGTCCACGCTGCTGGGCATTTTAGCGATCGGCATCTTCAGCTGGTTCCGCGGCAAAGATCTGGATAAAGACGAAGCCTTCCAGGCGTTTATTGCGGTACCGGAGAACCGCCATTACGTCTATGGCGATACGGCGACGCTGCTGGATAAAAAGCTGCCCACCAGCAACTGGATAGCGATGTGGATTTTTCTGGCCTCCATCGCTGTGGTGGCGCTGCTTGGCGCCTTCTCTGAACTGCGTCCGGCCTTTGACGGTAAACCGCTGTCGATGGTGCTGGTGATCCAGATGTTTATGCTGCTTTCCGGGGCGCTGATTATCATCATTACTAAAACCAACCCGGCATCGATTTCCAAAAATGAGGTCTTTCGTTCGGGAATGATCGCTATCGTCGCGGTGTACGGCATCGCCTGGATGGCGGAGACCATGTTTGGCGCGCACATGACCGAGATTAAAGGCGTGCTCGGGGAGATGGTCAAAGAGTATCCATGGGCCTATGCCATCGTTCTGCTGCTGGTTTCGAAGTTTGTGAACTCGCAGGCGGCAGCGCTGGCGGCGATTGTTCCGGTGGCCCTGGCCATCGGCGTTGATCCGGCCTATATCGTGGCTTCTGCGCCGGCCTGCTATGGCTACTATATACTGCCGACCTACCCAAGCGATCTGGCGGCGATCCAGTTTGACCGCTCAGGGACCACCCATATTGGCCGCTTTGTGATTAACCACAGCTTTATCCTGCCCGGGCTCATCGGCGTTGGCGTCTCATGCGTGTTTGGCTGGGTATTCGCGGCGATGTACGGCTTTCTGTAAGCGGGGACGGGCGCCGGCAGCGACGCCCGTTTAATTCGAGAGATTATTGCGCGAGGGGCAGGCGACGGTATAGTTCAATCATATCGGTCGCCAGATCCTGAATGACCATGGCGTTCATCAGATGGTCCTGAGAATGCACGGTGATCAGGTTGACCGGTAACTTACCGCTGCCTTCATCCAGGCCGATAAGCTGGGTCTGAATTTTATGCGCATGTTTGACGAACTCATGGGACTCGGCCATGGCCTGCTCCGCTGCGGCAAAATCGCCTTTCCGCGCCAGCTGTAGCGCCGTGAGCGCCGCGCTGCGCGCAGAACCCGCGTTAACCAGCAGCTCCATGATGATCGTTTCTAAATCTTCCATCGATTACTCCAGCATCTTAAGGGCTTTATCCAGAACGGCATCACCTTTCATCATGCCGTAGTCCATCATATCGATCACCGCGACCTTTTTGCCGAACGGGTCGGCCAGCGCCTGAAGCTTCGCCTGCTCATATTTCACCTGCGGGCCGAGCAGAATAATGTCGGCGGCGGCCAGATTATCTTTAAACTCGGCGACCGGTACGGCCTTGATGGAGACTTCAACACCTTTCTTCTGCGCGGCATCTTGCATACGCTGAACCAGCATGCTGGTAGACATACCGGCGGCACAGCACAAAACGATATTCTTCATAGTCAGTGGCCCTTGTGTTCCGTGATGTCCTATCTTTATCGCGGCCCTGGCGATGCGACAACCGCTTTACCGTGATTGTGTGTAAGTCATCACACAAAAATTGAAACCGGTTTCATTTTTGTCGGAAAAAATAAAAAAGCCCACCGAAGTGGGCGGTTGCGGCGCTGAAGCCCTAGGCGCGCAGGATGCGGTTTTTACCCTGCTGTTTGGCTTTGTACAGCGCTTCATCGACGCTCACCACCAGCTTATCCAGCGGCTCCATGTTCCATTCCCCCAGCCCGGCGCTGAAGGTGACCGTCAGGCCATCTTCGCGCCAGGTGCGCCGTTCGACGTTTACCCGCCATGTTTCCAGCAGCGTGCGGGCGTTATCAATATGTTCGGCAGGAAAGACCACCGCGAACTCTTCGCCACCATAGCGATAGAGGGATATCTCCAGCGGCTGGAGGACCTGCAGTCCTTCGCGGGCGACGTTTCGCAGAACGATATCGCCGTTGAGGTGACCCCAGGTGTCGTTGATCGATTTGAAGTTATCGATATCGACCAGCGCGAGGGCGAACGGCTGATGATCGTTCATCAGCGCGGCAATATCACTATCGAAGGCGCGGCGGTTCTTGCAGCCGGTGAGCGCGTCGATGGTCGCCTGGCGGACGTAGGTCAGCTCGCGCTGCTTATTAGTTTCAATGGCTTTACTCAGCATCGCCTCGAGGCGGGGGGCGCGTTTGACGTCGCCGGTTTTAATCGCATTGATGATATTCATCAGCACGGTGCGGGAGGCATGACGCAGATAAAGGCCGAACAGGATGATGATGATCGCCGCGAGGGCAAAACCGCCGATCACTAAATTGGTTTCATGGCGCGTCAGATTGACCAGGGTGGTGTTATCAACACGGAAAATCACAAACCAGTCGGGATTGGTAAAGGAGTAATAGTAATACCAGGTGTCGCTTCCGGGATCGTAAAGCTGCCCCTCGCCGCTGGTCATTTTATCCATCAGCTCATTACTGACGAAGGGTTTAAACAGCGCACCAGGGTCGGAGTGCAGGACCACTTTGCCATCACGCTGTACCACAAAAAACTCGCCCTGTACGGGGGCCACCATCTGACGCAGCGCGAACCCCATGGAGGTGAGATCAAGATGAAAGGCCAGGCTGCCCTTGAGTTTCCCTTCCGGAGTGATGATGGGTTTGAAAATGGTAATCGTCGGATGGTGGGTAAAAAAATCCATATATGGGCTGGTGTAGTGGCTGAAGGTGCTGGCTTCCGCCTGTTTGATAAACCAGGGCCGCGTTCTGGGATCGAAAGCCCGGCTGTCTTCATTTTCCAGCACCTCCGGGGCGCGCAGATAGTGGCCCTCGGTATCCGCCAGTGAGATGGATGAGACGCTCGGCATCATGTTCTGTAACTGCATCAGCGTCGTTAATCCTTTCTCCGGCTCCACATTGACTGCGCGATTCAGTTCGTCATTGCGGGCAAAGAAGGCGACCGCGCGCCCAAGGATAAAATCATTTTCCCGCAGCAGGGTTTCCGTATAGTTGATCGCCAGGTTGTGGGTAAAGTTGCGGTTAATGTCGTGATAATCTTCAAGAAAATCTTTCCGCTGCGCCAGGGTGACAAAAATAGCGATCAGCATAAAACTGAGCAAGATGCCGGCAAACCCCACGACGATCGGCGTCGTGAAAGAGAGCTTTCTGTTGTGTAGAGCCATGAATCGTTAATCGTCCCGGATGTATAAACCATGGGTCCGAACGCAGGTTGTGACTGCGGCGCCTGCCGATCGAATCAGTTAACTATTGCTCAATTATAACTCTGAGGCCTTCATGTATCGTGATTTATATTCGGCGATAATGCACAGGCCCTCGTTCAGCGCGGAGAGGCAGGGCGAAAATGAGGAAGAAAAGGTTCGCCCTGGTCAGCGTCCGCTGCTGACCCGGGCAGAATAGAAAAAGGGCGCCTGGCGGGCCAGCCTCAGTTTTTCATCTCTCGTGCAGACGCGCAAAAATATCAGGCGCTTACACTGTTCATCATGAGGTTTGCGAGGCGCGTCCCAGCCAGCTGTCCCAGTCTTTCCATACCGGCTGCAGGCCGCGGGCAGCCAGCGCGCTGGCGACTTCTTCAGGTCGACGGCCATCGTGCGGCGCGAACTGCTCAAGCTCCGGATGATCGTCGGCGTAACCCCCGGGCTGGGTTTTGGAGAAGGCGCTGACGTTATTGATCGCCAGCGGGATCACCCGGTCGCGGAACCAGGGGGATTCGCGGGTGGATAGCGACAGCTCAACCTCCGGCGCCAGCAGGCGGAAGGCGCAGATGGTCTGCACCAGCTGACGCTCATCCATTAGCGAGGCTGGTTCAATGCCGCCGGCGCAGGGACGCAGACGCGGGAAGGAGACCGAATAGCGGCTGCGCCAGTAGCGTTGCTGCAGCCACAACAGGTGCTCAGCGACCATAAAGCAGTCCACTCGCCAGCTGTCGGAAAGGCCGATCAGCGCGCCAAGGCCGATCTTATCGATCCCCGCCTCGCCCAGGCGATCCGGCGTATCCAGCCGCCAGAAGAAATCCTGTTTTTTCCCTTTCAGATGGTGCTGGGCGTACATACCTTCGTGATAGGTCTCCTGATAGACCATCACCCCGTCGAGCCCCAGGGTTTTCAGCTCGGCATACTCGTCGGTCGCCAGCGGCTGTACCTCCATATGCAGCGAGGCAAACTGGCTGCGGATTGCCGGCAGGTGCTGGCGGAAATAATCCATTCCCACCTTGCCCTGATGCTCACCGGTTACCAGCAGCAGATGCTCAAAACCCAGGTCGCGGATCGCGGCGCACTCGCGGGCAATCTCGGCGGCATCCAGCGTCTTGCGCTTAATGCGATTGCTCATCGAGAAGCCGCAGTAGGTGCAGTCGTTGGCGCACAGGTTGGAGAGATACAGCGGCACGTAGAAGCTGACGGTATTGCCGAAGCGCTGGCGGGTAAGCCGCTGCGCGCGCTGGGCCAGAGGTTCAAGATACCCGGCCGCCGCTGGCGAAAGCAGTGCCATCATATCGTCGCGGGTCAGCTGTTTGGCCGCCAGCGCCTGTTCGACATCGGCGGCGGTTTTACCGTTGATGCGCAGGCGGATGTCGTCCCACTCCAGCTGCCGCCAGCGATCGCTAAAGGTTTTCATGCCAGCGCCTCCAGGAATCCGGTGAGCGGGCTGGTGGCCTGCGCCTGCGCGCTGCGCGCCCCCGGTCCGGCCTGACGGGCCAGCAAGCCGGCCTCGACCGCCATACGGAAGGCGTGGGCCATGGCCACGGGATCGTCGGCGACGGCAATAGCGGTATTGACCAGCACCGCGTCCGCGCCCATTTCCAGCGCCTGCGCCGCATGGCTCGGAACGCCGATGCCGGCGTCGACGACCACCGGCACCGTCGCCTGTTCGATAATAATCTCCAGCATGGCTTTGGTTTCCAGCCCCTGATTTGAGCCGATCGGCGCGCCCAGGGGCATCACCGCCGCGCAGCCAGCCTCTTCCAGTCGTTTACACAGCACCGGGTCGGCGCCGCAGTAGGGCAGCACCACGAACCCTTCGCGGACCAGCAGCTCCGCCGCTTTCAGGGTTTCAATCGGGTCGGGCAGCAACCAGCGGGCGTCCGGGTGGATCTCCAGTTTCAGCCAGTGGGTGCCCAGAGCCTCCCGTGCCAGGCGGGCGGCAAACACCGCCTCTTCCGCCGTCTTGGCGCCCGAGGTATTCGGCAGCAGGCTGACCCCCGCCGCCAGCAGCGGGGCGAGGATGGCGTCATTGTGCTGACGTAAATCGACGCGCTTCATTGCCAGGGTGACCAGCTGGCTGCCCGAGGCGCGAATCGCCTCAACCATCACCCCCGGGGCGGCGAATTTGCCGGTACCGGTGAAAAGATGGGATTCAAATGTTTTGTCTGCAATACGTAACATGTCAGCCTCCAGCGATAACCTGAAAAAGCAGGACTCGATCGCCTTCCTGCAAGAGATGATCTTCCCACCGATCGCGCGGCAGAATGTGTTGATTGAGCGCCAGCGCGACGCCCGGCTGCAGCTGTTCGAGCTGGGTCAGCAGGGCGCTCACGCTGAGATTGTCGGCGCACGCCAGCGGCTCGTCGTTAAACCAGATCTGCATGTCGCCCTCCGCAAATCGGGCAGTCCCGGGAACGCTGTAGCGCCAGGTTACGCCAGTTGCTGGTGCGGGCGTCGAACAGCCGCAGAGTGTTGCGCGGCGTCGTCATGCCGCTGAGCAGCTTAATGGCCTCCAGCGCCTGCAGCGTGCCCATCATGCCGACCACCGGACCGACGATCCCCGCGGTGCGGCAGTTGCGCTGCGGTTCGTCGCTATCCGGCCACAGGCAGCGATAGCAACCCTGCGTCCAGGGGGGGGTGAGCACCATCAGCTGACCGCCGAAGCCGACGGCGCTGGCGGTCACTAACGGGATGTCGAGGGCCACGCAGGAGGCATTGATCGCCTGGCGGGTGACCATGTTATCGGTACAGTCCAGCACCACGTCCGCTTTCGCCACCTCGGCGCGCAGCGCCTCGCCGCTTAATCGCTGCTGGAGCGCAACCAGTTTGATCTGCGGATTTAGCTGGCTGAGCCGCGTCTTTGCCGCCGCGGCTTTTGGCCGATCGATATCCGCGCTGGTGAACAGGATCTGCCGCTGCAGATTGCTGAGATGCACGGCGTCGTCATCGGCCAGGGTCAGCGTCCCGACGCCAGCCCCGGCCAGATAGAGCGCCGCCGGGGAGCCCAGCCCGCCAAGGCCGATAATCAGCACCCGGCTGGCTAACAGCTTCTGCTGACCCTCGATGGCAATATCCTCCAGCAGCAGCTGGCGGCTATAGCGCATAAAGTCGTGATCATTCATCGCCCGCTCCTGCCAGCGCCAGCAACTGGTCGGTCGCTGCCCGCCAGTCCGCCGCCTGGGTGATGGCGCTGACCACTGCGATGCTGCCGACGCCGGTCGCCAGCACCGCCGGGGCCTTTTCAAGGCTAATTCCGCCGATCGCCACGGTGGGGTAATCCGCCAGGCGTTGGATATGTCTGGCAAGCTGCTCGAGTCCCTGCGGCGCGGAGGGCATCTGTTTGGTTTGCGTCGGGAAGACGTGACCCAGAGCGATGTAAGAGGGACGCGCCGCCAGGGCGATATCAATCTCCATATCGTCATGGGTGGAGACGCCAAGACGTAGCCCGGCTTTGCGGATGGCGCTCAGATCGGTGGTTTCCAGATCTTCTTGTCCGAGATGTACGCCGTAGGCCTGGTGCTTGATCGCCAGTCGCCAGTAATCGTTAATGAACAGCCGGGCGTGATAGCGGCGGCCAAGGGCGATGGCGGCGATGACGTCATCCTCCACCTCGCTGTCGCGTCGGTCCTTGATGCGTAACTGAAGGGTGCGTACTCCAGCTTCGAGCAGGCGTTCAATCCACGCCACGCTGTCCACTACCGGGTAGAGCCCGAGACGAAACGGGACGGGTGGAAAATCAGGCTGATACATCAGACTTCCTCCTGTTTCAGGTAGATTTCGCCGCCGCGGGCGCGGAAGTGATGCGACATATCGGCCATGCCGGCGTCGATGGCCTGCCTGGCGGCGTAGTCGCGGACTTCCTGAGTGATCTTCATTGAACAGAATTTCGGACCGCACATGGAGCAGAAGTGGGCAACTTTGCCGGATTCCTGCGGCAGGGTTTCATCGTGATAGGCCCGAGCGGTGAACGGATCCAGCGCGAGGTTAAACTGGTCTTCCCAGCGGAATTCGAAGCGCGCCTTCGACATGGCGTTATCGCGGATCTGCGCCCCTGGATGGCCTTTCGCCAGGTCAGCGGCGTGGGCGGCGATTTTGTAGGTAATCAACCCCTGCTTCACATCCTCTTTGTTGGGCAAGCCGAGATGCTCTTTCGGCGTGACATAGCACAGCATGGCGCAGCCGAACCAGCCGATCATCGCCGCGCCGATGCCGGAGGTGAAATGGTCGTAGCCCGGCGCAATGTCGGTGGTGAGCGGCCCGAGGGTGTAGAACGGCGCTTCGTGGCAGTGCTCCAGCTCTTCGGTCATATTGCGGCGGATCATCTGCATCGGCACGTGGCCGGGACCTTCGATCATCACCTGCACGTCATACTCCCAGGCGATTTTCGTCAGCTCGCCGAGGGTGCGCAGCTCGGAGAACTGTGCTTCGTCGTTGGCATCCTGAATGGAGCCGGGGCGCAGGCCATCGCCCAGCGACAGCGAAACGTCATAGGCGGCGCAGATTTCGCAGATTTCGCGGAAATGCTGGTAGAGGAAGTTTTCCTGATGGTGCGACAGACACCATTTGGCCATGATCGAGCCGCCGCGCGAGACGATGCCGGTCAGACGCTTCGCGGTCATCGGGACGTAGCGCAGCAGTACGCCGGCGTGAATGGTGAAGTAGTCGACTCCCTGTTCGGCCTGTTCCAGCAGGGTATCGCGGAAGACTTCCCAGGTGAGGTTCTCGGCGATGCCGTTGACCTTCTCCAGTGCCTGGTAAATCGGCACAGTGCCGATGGGGACCGGACTGTTACGCAGGATCCACTCGCGGGTTTCGTGGATATAGCGGCCGGTAGAGAGATCCATCACCGTATCGGCGCCCCAGCGGGTAGACCAGACCAGTTTCTCGACCTCTTCTTCGATGGAGGAGGTCACCGCTGAGTTGCCGATATTAGCATTCACTTTCACCAGGAAGTTGCGCCCGATAATCATCGGCTCAGACTCCGGGTGGTTGATATTGGCCGGGATGATGGCGCGCCCGGCGGCCACTTCATCGCGGACGAACTCGGGGGTAATGTTTTCCGGCAGGCGGGCGCCGAAGCCTTCTCCGGCATGCTGCTGGCGCAGAACTTCGCTGCGAATACGTTCACGGCCCATGTTTTCGCGTATGGCGATGAACTCCATCTCCGGGGTGACGATCCCCTGGCGGGCGTAGTGCAGTTGGGTAACACATTTGCCGGCAACGGCGCGTTTTGGCGTCAGCTGGCTATTGAAGCGCAGCTCATCGAGGCCGTCATCGGCCAGCCGCGCTTTGGTATAGGCCGAGCTGCGTTCGTTGAGCGGGGCGCAGTCATTACGTGCGTCGATCCACGGCTGGCGCAGCCTGGCCAGCCCCTGGCGGACATCAATGCCAATATCCGGGTCGCCATAAGGCCCGGAGGTGTCATACACCGGGATCGGTTCGTTGGCTTCGTAATGGGGGTTATCGTTATCGCCGCCGACGAGGGTCGGGCTGAGCTGGATTTCACGCATTGGGACGCGGATATCCGCTTGTGAACCTTGAATGTAGATACGGCGCGAATTAGGAAAAGCAGCGCCTTCCAGCGTATCGATAAATCGCTGCGCGTGCTCGCGTAGCTCACGACGGGTCAGTTTGGTAGTAGACATAGCGCATTCCAGATATAAAGGACATGGCTTGTCAGACGACGGATGGAGTAACAGATGCGATCGGCCCTGACGGACTGACGCGAACAGCAGTTTACTCTTGTTCCCTTCGCAGGTATTAGCCTGATCAGGTTCCGCGGATCCCGAATTAACGGTCTCAGCCTTTTCCATGTAGCCTTCACATGGAAAATAAGCACTCCGACAAGATGACATCCCCTCCGGGGAGGGGGAATGGAGGTAAACTACTCGTTAATTGCGCACAACTCAAGCGGTCGGGGCAATATTATCGCGCACCTCATCGCTCAGGTGATGGGCGACGGCGAGGGCGATCAGTTTATCTTCCAGGGCGAAACGCGCTTCCAGCGACTCGCCGATATCCGACAGCGCCTGCTGAAATTCAAGGTAGTTATCATGATCAATGGCGTTTTCGAGGCAGGTATCGTAGTAGTCCATCATCTGCTGGGTATTGGCTTCCAGCTGCGGGTAAAGCCGGGTGGCGGCTAAAAGTGGGGTATCGCCTTCCATTTCGCCAATAATGCGTTCATAAATACTAAAATGACCGGACGAGAGGTAATCCACCAGACTTTGGCAAAAGTCATCCAGTGCCTTTTCGTTTAGCCGCATAAACGACTCTTTGCCCGGTTTCAGGCCAACCAGATTGTAGTAAGCCACGAGCAGATGCTTACGCACTTGTAGCCAGCGATCGACCAGTTCATTACTACCGCCAACGCGCTCCGTCAGATTTTCCAGCTGGTTTAGCATGATTGACTCCGCTAGTTTTGATTTAAATCTGCTCACCAAAATGTAAATATAATGTTAACAACATGCCAGTGAAGCAAAGGTAGTGCAATAGATATGGATCGTATTATTGAAAAATTAGATCGCGGCTGGTGGGTTGTCAGTCACGAACAAAAATTATGGTTGCCTGGTGGAGAATTACCACATGGCGAAGCGGTTAATTTCGATCTTGTCGGCCAGCATGCGCTGCATATTGGCGAATGGCAGGGGGAGCCCGTCTGGATGGTGCGCCAGGATCGCCGCCATGACATGGGATCGTTACGCCAGGTGCTGGATCAGGATCCGGGTCTATTCCAGCTGGCGGGGCGAGGGATCCAGCTTGCCGAATTTTACCGATCGCATAAATTTTGCGGCTACTGCGGCCACCCGATGCATGCCAGTAAAAGTGAATGGGCGATGCTGTGCAGCCACTGCCGTGAACGTTACTACCCGCAAATCGCCCCGTGCATTATCGTCGCTATCCGTCGCGACGATGCGATCCTGCTGGCGCAACATACCCGACATCGTAATGGGGTACACACCGTGCTGGCCGGGTTCGTCGAGGTTGGCGAAACCCTTGAGCAGGCGGTCGCCCGTGAGGTGATGGAGGAGAGCGGTATCAAGGTGAAAAATCTGCGCTACGTGACTTCTCAACCATGGCCGTTCCCCCAGTCGCTGATGACTGCCTTTATGGCGGATTACGCAGAGGGCGATATCGTGGTGGATAAAAAAGAGTTACTCAGCGCGGACTGGTACCGCTATGACGATCTGCCGCTTCTGCCGCCGCCAGGTACGGTGGCGCGCCGGCTTATCGAAGATACCGTCGCGATGTGTCGGGCAGAGTTCGAGTGACATGTTACACTGGGCGTATCAACGCTAAAGGAATGTAAAAATGACCGAACTGAAGAACGATCGTTACCTGCGCGCGCTGCTGCGTCAGCCGGTTGATGTCACCCCGGTGTGGATGATGCGCCAGGCGGGCCGCTATTTACCGGAGTACAAAGCCACCCGTGCGCAAGCGGGCGACTTTATGTCGCTGTGTAAAAATGCCGAGCTGGCCTGCGAAGTGACGCTCCAGCCGCTGCGTCGTTATCCGCTGGACGCGGCGATCCTCTTTTCGGACATCCTGACCATCCCGGACGCCATGGGGCTGGGGCTGTACTTTGAGGCAGGCGAAGGCCCGCGCTTCACCTCGCCGGTGAAAAGCAAAGCCGACGTCGACAAGCTGCCAGTCCCGGATCCCGAGCAGGAACTGGGCTACGTGATGAATGCCGTGCGCACCATTCGCCGTGAACTGAAAGGCGAAGTGCCGCTGATCGGTTTTTCCGGTAGCCCATGGACGCTGGCGACCTACATGGTGGAAGGTGGCAGCAGTAAGGCTTTCACCGTCATCAAAAAGATGATGTACGCCGAACCGCAGGCGCTGCACGCGCTGCTGGATAAACTGGCGAAGAGCGTCACCCTGTACCTCAACGCGCAGATCAAAGCCGGCGCGCAGTCAGTAATGATTTTTGACACCTGGGGCGGGGTGCTGACCGGTCGCGACTATCAGCAGTTTTCCCTCTACTATATGCATAAAATCGTCGATGGCCTGCTGCGGGAAAACGAAGGCCGCCGCGTGCCGGTGACACTGTTCACCAAAGGCGGCGGTCAGTGGCTGGAAGCGATGGCGGAGACCGGCTGTGACGCGCTGGGTCTCGACTGGACCACCGATATTGCCGATGCCCGTCGTCGCGTGGGCGACAAAGTCGCGCTGCAGGGCAACATGGATCCGTCCATGCTCTATGCGCCCCCCGCGCGTATTGAAGAAGAAGTCGCGACCATCCTCGCCGGCTTTGGTCAGGGGGAAGGCCACGTCTTTAACCTCGGCCACGGCATCCATCAGGACGTTGACCCTGAGCATGCGGGCGTCTTTGTTGAAGCGGTGCATCGTCTTTCCGCACCCTATCACCAGTAGGAGATCAGCCATATGGATTTAGCCGCACTCCGTATCCAGCAGCAACAGTTAGCCGCGTCGGTAGAGCGCGCGGATCGACTGGATCGTGACCCACCGACGTTGATCGGCGGCGCGGATGTCGGGTTTGAGCAGGAAGGGGAGATCACCCGGGCTGCGATGGTGCTGCTGACCTGGCCTGAACTGGAGCTGGTGGAGTATCAGGTGGCGCGCGTCGCCACTTCCATGCCCTATATTCCCGGCTTTCTCTCGTTTCGCGAAACCCCTGCGCTGCTGGCGGCGTGGGAGCAGCTTTCGCAAAAACCGGACCTGTTGTTTGTTGACGGCCACGGCATTTCTCATCCCCGGAGATTGGGCGTCGCCAGCCATTTTGGCCTGATGATCGACGTGCCGACCATCGGGGTGGCGAAAAAACGGCTGTGCGGCAAAATCGGCGACCTGGGTGATGAGCCCGGTGCGCTGGCCCCGCTGATGGATAAAAATGAGCAACTGGCCTGGGTCTGGCGCAGCAAAGTGCGCTGCAACCCGCTGTTTATTAGCACCGGCCACCGGGTAGGCATGGACAGCGCTTTAATGTGGGTCGAACGCTGCATGCGAGGCTATCGTCTGCCCGAACCGACGCGCTGGGCCGATGCGGTGGCTTCCCGCCGTCCGTCGTTTGTGCGTTGGCAAGCAAATCACAGCTGATTCAGGTACACTGCGCCTAATTTCTGACTTCGAGAATTCATCATGTTACAAAACCCGATTCACCTGCGCCTGGAGAAGCTGGAAAGCTGGCAGCATGTCACTTTTATGGCCTGCCTGTGCGAGCGTATGTACCCCAACTACGCGATGTTCTGCAAGCAAACCGAGTTTGGCGACGGCCAGCTGTACCGTCGTATCCTGGATCTGATCTGGGAAACGCTGACGGTCAAAGATGCGAAGGTGAATTTCGATAGTCAGCTGGAGAAACTGGAAGAGGCGATCCCGGCGGCAGATGATTTCGACCTGTACGGTGTTTATCCGGCCATAGACGCCTGCGTGGCGTTGAGCGAACTGATCCATTCACGTCTGAGCGGCGAAACGCTCGAGCACGCGATCGAGGTGAGCAAAACCTCTATCACCACCGTGGCGATGCTGGAAATGACCCAGGAAGGTCGCGAAATGACCGACGAAGAGCTGAAAGCGAACCCGGCGGTAGAGCAGGAATGGGACATTCAGTGGGAAATTTTCCGCCTGCTGGCCGACTGCGAAGAGCGTGACCTTGAGCTGATAAAAGGCCTGCGCGCGGACCTGCGTGAGGCCGGCGAGAGCAATATTGGTATAAATTTTCAGCAGTGAGACCAGAAAACGTGATTTACCGCCTGAATTGTAGCGTCTGAAGGCTTCCATTCCGCCCCCCGTCTGGTCTACATTTGGAGGGCGAAAAAAAGTGGCTATCGGTGCGTGTATGCAGGAGGGTGCTTTTTTGGCATTTCCGTCGCACTCGATGCTTAGCAAGCGATAAACACATTGTAAGGATAACTTATGAACAAGACTCAACTGATTGATGTAATTGCGGACAAAGCTGACCTGTCCAAAGCACAGGCTAAAGCTGCCCTGGAATCTACCTTGGCTGCAATTACTGAGTCTCTGAAAGAAGGTGATGCTGTTCAACTGGTTGGTTTCGGTACCTTCAAAGTGAACCACCGCGCTGAGCGTACTGGCCGCAACCCGCAGACCGGTAAAGAGATCAAAATCGCTGCAGCTAACGTGCCGGCATTTGTTTCTGGCAAAGCACTGAAAGACGCAGTTAAGTAAGACCGCGTGGCAGTGAACAGTTTTATCGAAGGGGCTATTAAGCCCCTTTTGTCTGTCTGGCGCCGGCCTCTGGCGCTGGCGGGCATCCTGTTGCTGACTGCCTGCAGCCATAACGCGTCGCTACCACCATTTACCGCCAGCGGTTATGCGGACAACCAGGGGGCGATGCGTATCTGGCGTAAAGATTCTGGCGATGAAGTCCATCTTCTCGCCGCCTTCAGCCCGTGGCGTCACGGGGACACCTCGACCAGCGAATATCGCTGGCAGGGCGATCAGCTGACGCTGATTGAACTCAATGTCTACGGCAAGCCGCCGGAACATATTCGTGCCCGCTTCGACGCGCAGGGCGATCTTAGCTTTATGCAGCGGGAAGTTGACGGGCAGAAGCAGCAACTCTCCAGCGACCAGGTCGCGCTGTACCGTTATCGCGCCGAGCAGATCCGCCAGACCAGCGACGCCCTCCGCCAGGGACGGGTCGTCCTGCGTCAGGGACGCTGGAACGCCGCCGCGCATACCGTGCTGACCTGTGAAGGGCAGACGGTCACGCCCGACCTCGATAGTCGGGCTCTGGCGCACATTGAACGTCGGCAGAGCCACGCTTCCGCCGCGGTGAGCATTGCCTGGCTGGAGGCGCCGGAAGGCTCTCAACTGCTGCTGGTGGCCAATGAAAACTTCTGCACCTGGCAGCCGACGGAAAAAAGCTTCTAACCTTTACCAGTGATTCATGCCCATATGACCGCCGCCGCTACCGCGACAGCCGCCATATCCCATTCCTGCGCCGCGGGGAACGCCAGCCTCAGCCAGGGCGAGATCTAATTTCACCCGCTGCTGATCCAGCTTCTGGCGTAAGCCTTCCATCTCCTGAGCGACGGCTTCAATCTTGCCGCTATCCGGCTTTTGCGCCGTGAGCAACGCATTGTACTCATAGCGTTTGGACTGCAACTGCTGGCGCAGGGCGCTGGTTTGCGCATAGTAATCGTTATGCAGCTTTTGCGCGGTAGCCTGCTGCTCCTGGGTCAGCTGGCTGTAGCCCTGGTTGCCGATCCCGTTATTGTTGCCCCAGTGGTGGTTGGCCCAGGCCGTGTTGCTGCCGAAGGTCAGCGCGGCAAAGGTAACGAGGGCAAGAGGTAAGGTACGGTTCCGTTTCATGGCATTTTCTCCTGTGTGGTTTCTCTCGGTACTGCATCTTTCATGCCAGCCTGAAAAAGCCCGTCCGTGCAGGCCTGCCGAGGCCGTTAAAGAGAAGAGCGAGTAAAAATGACCCGTTCCGCCCGGGACCGGCGAGTCATTTTTACTCGCTAAAGCGCAGGCGATATGTTTGAGAGCAGGTTTGGCCGCGCGGAAACATGGCATGATTTCTGCTGAAAGATCCTGCTGATAGCGAAAAGGAGATGACAAGGACTCGCCGATGAAGATCAAACCTTTTTCCCGGGACGCTGCCGCTGGCGCGCTGAGCTGGCTGCTGACCGGTACGGTAGTGCTGCTGGTGGTGCTGTTCTCCGCGATGATCGTCCGCGACTACGGTCGTGAGACGACCGCCGCCCGACAAACTATCGAGGAGAAGGGGAGCGTACTGATCCGCGCGCTGGAGTCCGGCACGCGCGTTGGCATGGGAATGCGGATGCACCACGCGCAGCTGCAGGCCCTGCTGGAAGAGATGGCCTGGCAGCCGGGCGTCCTGTGGTTCGCGGTGACTGATGACAATGGCGCCATCATCGCCCACAGCGATCCGCAGCAGGTGGGTCAAACGCTCTACAGCCCCGCGCAGATGCGTGCGCTGGCGGTTGGCGAACAGGCTCGCTGGCGGCGGCTTAGCGAGCCGCAGCCGGCCATGGAGATCTATCGCCAGTTTCGCCCGCTCAATCCGGCCCGCGGCCACCATATGGGCATGATGAATCGCGGCAACAGCGCCTTGGCTCAAGCCAGTATCCCGCAGGTGATTTTTATCGCCTTTGATAGCCGCGAGCTGGATGCCGCGCAGGCCAGGGGGCAGCGGAATATGGCCATCATGCTGGGCGCCGCCGCGTTGGTGACAGCGGCAACGATCCTTGCCCAGTTCTGGTTCCGCCGCTATCGCCGCTCACGGAAACAACTGCTGGAGGCGATGGCCCGCAAAGAGAAACTGCTGGCACTTGGCCATCTGGCGGCAGGCGTGGCGCACGAGATCCGCAATCCGCTCTCGTCGATTAAAGGGCTGGCAAAATATTTTGCCGAGCGCACGCCGCCGGGCGGTGAGTCACATCAGTTAGCGCAGGTGATGGCCAAAGAGGCCGACCGCCTCAATCGGGTGGTCAGTGAGCTGCTGGAGCTGGTCCGGCCCGCGCATTTAAATTACCAGCCGGTGGATATTAACGCGCTTATCCACCACTCATTGCAGTTGGTTAGCCAGGATGCGCAGAGTCGCGGGATCGCGCTGCAATTTACGCCGCGCCCGGAGCTCTCCACGATCAACGCCGATGCCGACCGCCTGAACCAGGTGCTGTTGAACCTGTACCTGAACGCGATGCAGGCGATTGGCCGCGACGGCGTCATTCACGTATCGGCAAGTGAAGCCGATCGGCGACGTATGAAAATAGTCGTTAAGGATAGCGGTAAGGGGATGAGCGATGAAGAGCTACAGGCCATCTTCACTCCTTATTTCACCACCAAGGCGGACGGCACCGGGCTGGGGCTGGCGGTGGTGCAGAATATTATCGAACAACATGGCGGGACGATCCGCGCCGAAAGTCAGCCGGGGGCTGGAGCGATATTTACGCTTTGGCTACCGCTGGATGCTCAACGGAGGGAAGATGAGCAGCGATAAGGTACAGATTCTGGTTGTCGATGATGACATCAGCCACTGCACGATCTTGCAGGCGCTGCTGCGCGGCTGGGGCTATCAGGTGGCATTAGCCCACAACGGCCGGCAGGCGCTGGAGCAGATCCATCATCAGGTTTTCGACCTGGTACTGTGCGATATTCGCATGGCGGAGCTGGACGGTATCGCAACGTTAAAAGAGATAAAAGCCTATAACCCGGCGATCCCGGTGCTGATCATGACGGCGTGCTCCAGCGTCGATACGGCGGTGGAGGCCATTAAGTCCGGGGCGCTGGATTATCTGATTAAACCGCTGGATTTTGACACGTTACAGCAGACGTTAGTCCAGGCACTGGCACACACCCGTCATAGCGAGGGCGACCCCAGCGTTGCGACGGATCTACGGTGGGGCATGATTGGCGACAGCCCGGCGATGCAGGCGCTTCTTAACGAAATTACGCTGGTAGCCCCTTCGGACGCGACGGTGCTGATCCATGGGGAGTCGGGAACCGGTAAGGAACTGGTGGCGCGCGCCATCCACGCCTGCAGCGGGCGCGGTGATAAGTCGCTGGTGACGCTCAACTGTGCGGCGCTGAATGAGTCGCTGCTGGAGTCGGAACTCTTCGGCCATGAAAAAGGGGCGTTTACCGGCGCGGAGCGGCGACGTGAGGGGCGCTTTGTCGAAGCGGATGGCGGCACGCTGTTCCTCGATGAAATTGGCGATATCTCGCCATTGATGCAGGTCCGGCTACTGCGGGCGATTCAGGAGCGGGAGGTGCAGCGTGTCGGCAGCAACCAGACGCTTGCCGTTGATGTGCGGCTGATCGCCGCCACCCACCGCAACCTCGCCGAAGAGGTCAGCGCCGGGCGTTTTCGCCAGGATCTCTATTACCGCCTGAACGTCGTGACTATTGAGATGCCGCCGCTGCGCCGGCGCCGGGAAGATATTCCGCAGCTGGCGCAGCACTTTCTCAAACGCTATGCCGAACGCAATCGTAAGGCGGTAAAGGGGTTCACGCCACAGGCGATGGACCTGCTGATCCACTACCCCTGGCCGGGCAATATTCGCGAGCTGGAAAACGCGGTGGAGCGGGCGGTGGTGCTACTGACCGGAAACTATATCTCTGAGCGAGAACTGCCGCTGGCGATCGCCGGTACGCCGCTGCCATCAGGCGGGAGCGAGGAGGGGGGAATTCAGCCGTTAGTGGAAGTGGAGAAAGAGGTGATTCTGGCGGCGCTGGAAAAAACGGGCGGCAACAAAACCGAAGCCGCCCGTCAGTTAGGCATTACGCGGAAAACGCTGCTGGCGAAACTTAGCCGTTAGCCTTTTCACGTTCGATGGCGCGCCAGCCGATATCGCTACGGCTAAAGCTACCGTCCCAGCGAATGTCGGTCAGCAGCTGATAGGCGCGCTGCTGCGCCTGCGCTACGGTATCGCCCAGGGCGGTGACGCACAGTACGCGACCGCCGTTGGTGATCACGCGCTGGTCGTCAGACAGTTTCGTGCCGGCGTGGAAGACTTTACCGTCTGCCGCTTCCTGCTGCGGCAGACCATGGATCTCATCGCCCGTGTTGTAGTTGCCCGGATAGCCGCCGGCGGCAACCACCACGCCCAGCGACGCGCGGTCATCCCACTCGGAGGTTTTCTCATCCAGCTTGCCCGCGCAGGCGGCGAGGCACAGCTCTACCAGGTCGGATTTCATGCGCAGCATGATCGGCTGGGTTTCCGGATCGCCAAAGCGGCAGTTGAACTCAATGACCTTCGGGTTGCCCTGCTTGTCGATCATCAGACCGGCATACAGGAAACCGGTATAGGTGTTGCCTTCCGCGGCCATGCCCTTCACGGTTGGCCAGATAATCCGCTCCATGGTGCGCTGATGGACTTCATCAGTCACGACCGGCGCCGGAGAATAAGCGCCCATCCCACCGGTATTCGGGCCGGTATCGCCGTTGCCGACGCGTTTGTGATCCTGGCTGGTGGCCATCGGCAGGACGTGCTCGCCGTCGACCATCACAATAAAGCTGGCCTCTTCGCCATCGAGGAACTCTTCAATGACGATGCGGTGTCCGGCGTCGCCGAAAGCGTTACCGGCCAGCATGTCTTTGACCGCCGCTTCGGCTTCCTCGAGGGTCATCGCCACGATAACGCCTTTACCCGCCGCCAGACCGTCGGCTTTGATGACGATCGGCGCGCCTTTCTCGCGCAGATAAGCCAGCGCTGGCTCAACGTCGGTGAAGTTCTGATATTCCGCCGTCGGGATATGATGACGAGCAAGGAAATCTTTGGTGAAGGCCTTCGAACCTTCCAGCTGCGCAGCGCCTTCGGTTGGCCCGAAGATGGCCAGCCCGGCGGCACGAAACGCGTCAACCACGCCAATGACCAACGGCGCTTCCGGGCCAACGATGGTCAGGTCGATATTTTCATCCTGGGCGAAGCGAAGCAGCGCCGGAATATCGGTAACGCCGATGGCGACGTTTTGCAGCGACGGCTCCAGCGCGGTACCGGCGTTGCCCGGCGCGACGTAGACGGTATCAACCAGCGGCGATTGGGCCGCTTTCCAGGCCAGGGCGTGTTCGCGCCCGCCGTTGCCGATTACTAATACTTTCATCTGCTGCTCCATGAATTAATGGCGGAAGTGGCGCATGTCGGTGAAAATCATGGCGATGCCGTGTTCGTCAGCGGCGGCAATCACTTCGTCGTCGCGGATAGAGCCGCCCGGCTGAATAACGCAGGTGATGCCGACCGCTGCCGCGGCGTCAATCCCGTCGCGGAATGGGAAGAAGGCGTCAGAGGCCATGGCGGAGCCTTTCACTTCCAGACCTTCGTCACCGGCTTTAATCCCGGCAATTTTCGCCGAGTAGACGCGGCTCATCTGGCCGGCGCCTATGCCGATGGTCATATTGTCTTTGGCATACACGATGGCGTTGGATTTGACGAATTTCGCCACTTTCCAGCAGAACAGCGCATCGCGCAGCTCTTGCTCGCTCGGCTGACGTTTGCTGACCACGCGCAGTTCACCCGCGGTGACCATACCGAGATCGCGGTCCTGAACCAGCAGACCACCGTTAACGCGTTTGAAATCGAGACCGGCAACGCGCGCATCCCACTGACCGCAGGTCAGTACACGGACGTTCTGCTTCGCGGCAGTGATTTTCAGCGCTTCTTCGCTGGCGGACGGGGCGATGATCACCTCGACAAACTGGCGAGAGATGATCGCCTGCGCGGTGTCGGCATCCAGTTCGCGGTTGAAGGCGATGATGCCGCCGAACGCGGAGGTCGGGTCGGTTTTGTATGCGCGATCGTAGGCGTCGAGGATCGAGTCGCTAACGGCAACGCCGCATGGGTTAGCGTGCTTAACGATCACGCAGGCCGGTTCGTTGAACTCTTTCACGCACTCCAGTGCCGCATCGGTATCGGCAATGTTGTTATAGGAGAGCGCTTTGCCCTGCAGCTGGGTAGCGGTTGCCACGGAAGCTTCTTTGACATTCTCTTCTATATAGAAGGCAGCCTGCTGGTGGCTGTTTTCGCCGTAGCGCATATCCTGCTTCTTAATGAAGTTCAGATTCAGGGTGCGTGGGAAGCGGCCAGCGGCTTCTTTGCTTTCGCCATGATAGGCCGGAACCATGCTGCCGAAGTAGTTGGCAATCATGCTGTCGTACGCGGCGGTGTGTTCGAAGGCTTTAATGGCGAGGTCGAAGCGGGTGTCCAGCGTCAGGGAGCCTTCGTTGGCATCCATCTCATTAATGATGGCGGTGTAGTCGCTGCTCTTCACCACGATGGCGACGTCTTTGTGGTTCTTCGCCGCGGAGCGGACCATGGTCGGGCCGCCGATATCGATGTTTTCCACCGCGTCTTCCAGCGAGCATCCTTCGCGAGCGACGGTCTGGGCAAACGGATAGAGGTTAACGACCACCATATCGATAGGCGCGATCCCGTGCTGCTGCATGATGCCGTCATCCTGACCGCGACGGCCGAGGATGCCGCCGTGTACTTTCGGATGCAGGGTTTTCACGCGTCCATCCATCATTTCCGGGAAACCGGTGTAGTCAGAGACTTCGGTTACCGGCAGGCCTTTATCTGCCAGCAGGCGAGCAGTGCCGCCAGTGGACAGCAGCTCGACACCACGAGCGGAAAGCGCCTGCGCGAATTCGACGATACCGGCCTTGTCAGAAACACTGAGCAGAGCGCGGCGGACTGGACGACGTTGTTGCATGGTATTAAATCCCCAGGATTTGAACATTACAGAGAGCGTTAGGTGAGTTTTTGCCTAAAAACTCACCTAACGCACCCAACCGGGCATCCGTGTCATAGCGCGGCATTGTAACGAAAACGTTTGCGCAACGCTCGCGAATTTTTATCTTTCTCTTTAGGCCGATGGTTCTCCTTCTATATAGCTGCCGATCCGCGGCGCTTTCGGTCCTGGTTTGACGCTCTCCTGTGGATAATTCTGTGTGTAAATGGGTATAAAGCGGGGTTTTGCTGGGGAATGCAGCAGTCAGTCATTTTTCTGCCATTTTTCTATTGCGGGCGCTCGAGAACTCCCTATAATGCGCCTCCATCGACACGGCAGATGTGAATTACTTCACACAAACAGCCGGTTCGGTTGAAGAGAAAAATTCTGAAATTCAGGGTTGACTCTGAAAGAGGAAAGCGTAATATACGCCACCTCGCGACAGAGCGCTAAAGCGCGTCGCAACTGCTCTTTAACAATTTATCA
>NZ_JBEAJW010000006.1:0-44543 GCF_040064295.1 Klebsiella sp. JB_Kp031 | reverse complement strand
CCCCCCCCCCCCCCCCCCCCCCCCCCCCCCCCGAACCCCTTCTGACATTCCCTACCAAATTCGGTAACACGATAAATAACGCTTGCCGTCAAAAACAACATTATTGATAATGATTATCATTGTTGATTTGATTCTTATTTTGAGAGCTATGACGCGTATGGATAACACTGCCACAGCTGAAAAACCAAAAGACAATGCCCCCTATCCCGTGGCGACGGACAGACAGATCAGCAGTCGGGTTCTGTTAGGCAGCGAAGGACGGGTAGTCATTGAGCATGGCGGCCAGCGCTATCTGCTGCGCCAGACCCACGCCGGGAAGTTGATCCTGACCAAATAGTCGCCCCGCGGTGCGCGGGGCGAGGCGAGTTAGCTCGAGCAGCTGACTTCCAGACGTTTCCCCCAGTCCGGCGGCCGGCGGACGTAGTCGTCCTCGCGATCGGTGAAGGGATCGGCCAGCGCGGCATGCAGACGCTCCAGCTCCCCCATATCGCCAGCCTCAGCCTGCTCGATCGCCCGCTGCGCCAGCCAGTTACGTAATACCAGCGCCGGGTTGACGCCCTGCATCCGCTGCTGGCGCTGGGCATCCCCCACCTGTTCATCACGCAGCCGCGCGCGATATCCGGCGAACCAGCTGTCGAAAGCTGCACGGTCGATAAACTCGTCGCGCAGCGGCGAGGCGGCGCTGAGCTGTTCGCTGTGGCTCAGCAGGCGGAACGTTCGGGTATAGTCGCTTCTCTCGCGGATCATCAGGGCAAACAGACCGTCGAGCAGGTCGTTATCCCCTTTCTGCTGGCTGAACAGGCCAAGCTTGTCGCGCATCCGCTGGCCATAGGCGGTCAGCAAGGCGTGCTGATACTCATCCAGCGTCGCATTCAGCGCTTCGGCGCTGATAAACGGCGACAGCGACTGGGCCAGACGCTGCAGATTCCACAGCCCCACCGCCGGCTGGTTTTCAAAACTGTAGCGCCCCTGATAGTCGGAGTGGTTGCAGATGAAGTCCGGCTGAAAATCGTCAAGGAAGCCATACGGGCCGTAGTCGATGGTCAAACCGAGAATCGACATGTTGTCGGTATTCATCACCCCATGGGCAAAGCCCACGGTTTGCCAGCTGGCGATGGTCTGCGCGGTACGCGTGACAACGTCACGGAACCATAACAGGTACTTGTCCGCCTCATCCTGCAGTTGCGGCCAGTGGTGGCGAATGACATAGTCGGCCAGCTGCTGGACCTTCTGCGGCTCGCGACGATAGTAAAAATGTTCGAAATGGCCAAAGCGGACATGGCTCTCGGCCACCCGCATCAGCATCGCGCCAGGCTCCACGCGCTCGCGGTAGACCGGCGTATCGCTGGTCACCATCGCCAGGGCGCGCGTCGTCGGGATCCCCAGGGCGTGCATCGCCTCTGACGCCAGACTTTCCCGGATCGTCGAGCGCAGCACGGCGCGGCCGTCTCCCATCCGCGAATAGGGGGTCAGGCCGGCGCCTTTCAGATGCCAGTCGTAACGACGGCCATCCGCCAGCTGCTGCTCGCCGAGCAGGATCCCGCGGCCGTCGCCCAGCTGGCCGGCCCAGGCGCCAAACTGATGGCCGCTGTATACCTGCGCCAGCAGGGACATGCCCGGGAGCAGCGCTTCCCCGCCCCAGACGCCGGCCCCGTTTTCAGGCGCAAACAGCGCGTCAGGGACGCCCAGCTGTTGCGCCAGCGGGGCGTTGCGCCAGATGAGTCGGGCGTTATCCAGCGGCGTTGGTGACAGGGAAGTGTAAAAGTCCGGCAGTTCATCCCGCCAGTGGGTGGTAAAAGAAAGGGTCATGGTTCCTCCTCTCTCCAGTGTAGTGCCTGGAACAGCGGATTAACACGGGCGGAGTGCAGGGTTATCGGCATAAAAAAGGGAAGCGCTCGCTTCCCTCAGGCCGCTGAATGACGTCAGATACGCCGCGCCTGCCAGAACTTTTTGTTCCAGTAGACGTTATCCAGCGAGGAACGGGTGACGCCCTGACTGGTGGAGGCATGTATAAACTGGTTATCGGTATCGTAGATGCCGACGTGCAGGCCGCTTTCGCCTGAGCCGGTTTTGAAGAACACCAGATCGCCAGGCAGCAGATCGCGCTTATCAATCCGGGTACCGATTTCCGCCTGCTCGCGGGTTTCGCGCGGCAGCTGGAGGGCAAATTTATCGCGAAACGTGCGCACCACAAAGCCGGAGCAGTCGACGCCGCGCGGCGTCATGCCGCCGTAGCGATACGGTGCGCCGCGCCAGCTGCGCAGCTGCTCGTTCAGATTCGCCACCACCGTAATGGAGTCAGCCAGCCGAGGATTCGGCGGCGGTGCCCGATGGCTGCTGCAGCCGGCTAAAATTAACGCCGCCGCCAACATGAACCAGAAGCGCATTTCAGATGATCCCTCTGTCCCTAGTCTCTTTATCGCAATAATTTAGCTTGTTTATCAATATAGTGACAAGATAACTGCGTGCTACTGTGACGCGATGAGCATAATATGACCGGCCACCTCCACGCGCTGGAACGGGATCGCATAGGCGGCGGTTAAATTTTCCTCATTCAGCACCTCGGCGGTCTCCCCGCAGGCGATGGCTTCCCCCTGGCAGAGCAGCCAGCTCTGTCCGGCATGGCGCAAAGTGTGGTTGAGATCGTGACTGCTCATCACCACCGCAATTCCCGCCGCGCTTAGCTCGCGTAACAGCCGATCCAGCGCCGCCTGCTGGGCCACATCCAGACTGTTCATCGGCTCATCCAGCAGCAGCAGTTGACCCACGGGATTGCTTAAGGGATCGATCTGCAGGATCACTGCCGCCAGCCGCACGCGCTGCCACTCGCCGCCCGACAGCTGATTGACCGGACGGCCCAGCTTATTGTCCAGACCAAGCCGGGCCGCGATATCGCTCAGACGGGCGCTATCACCCTGCTGCTGCATATGCAGCGCCAGGTAGTGCCACACCGGCATGGCGAACGGCGGGGTCTGGTGTTGACACAGATATCCGCGACGGCGCGCCAGCTCCGTCGCCGGCCACTCGTCAAGCCGTCGTCCGTTAAAATGAATCGTACCGGGGCCGTCGGACAGTCCCGCCATGCGGGCCAGCAGCGTGCTCTTCCCTGCGCCGTTAGGCCCCACCAGGTGGACGATCTCCCCGGCGCGAAAGGCCGCAGAAAACGGGGCCAAACGCCCCGCCGCTTCTACATCCTGTAGCTGCATCAGAAACGACATTATTTCGCCAGCGCTCCTTTAATCGCCGCCACCAGCTGCGGATCGTCCGGCGTCATGTCCGGAGAGAAGCGCTGAATGACGTTGCCCTGGCGATCGACGAGGAATTTTTCGAAATTCCACAGAATGTCGTCCACGTACAGCGGCGCCCGGCCCTTGCTGGCCATCCGCTCATAAAAACCGCTGCCTTCCGGGGCCACCGCCTTCGGCGCGGCAGCAACCAGCTTTTGATAGAGCGGCGCGCGATGTTCGCCGTTGACGTCAATCTTGCTGAACAGCGGGAAGGTGACGCCGTAGGTGGTGCTGCAGAAGGTCTTAATCTCTTCTTCACTGCCCGGCTCCTGGCCGAGGAACTGGTTGCAGGGGAAGCCCAGGACGCTGAAGCCCTCGCCGGCAAACTGCTTTTGCAGGTCCTCCAGTTGCTCATACTGCGGCGTCAGGCCGCATTTGGAGGCCACATTGACGATCAGCAGTACCTTGCCGGCAAAGGATGCCAGGGTGGTTTTCTCGCCATCAATGGTCGTCACTTCGGTATTCAGAATGTCATGTTGCATAGCCTGTCCTCAATGGATAAACCGGTTTCCGGTGAAGGTGATCCCTATCTACTGTAGCGGATTCAGCGCCCGCCATTCTACTGCCAATCCCCGCGAGTTGTCGCATGATGTAACAGCGCTTCGCTGCCCGTCGGCAACATGAAATCCTCTCAATTGGGCAGGCAACCATTTCCGTGTACAGTGTTCCATGAATGTAATATGGTTTTGTTACTTGTTAATTTAAGAGAGTTTTATTGATGAAGAAGTTGTTTAGCCTGGCGTTAATCGCCGCCTCTGTCGCCCTGCTGAGCGCCTGCTCTCCGGATGAAGATAATAAAGTGAAAGTCGCTATCAATACCGGGCCGGACGAAGCCATCTGGAAAGTAGTGGAGCAGGTAGCGAAGGATAAATATCACCTCGACGTCGAAGTGGTCTCCTTCAATGATTACGTGCTGCCTAACGAAGCGCTGAACAACAAAGATGTGGATGCCAACGCCTTCCAGACCCTGCCTTACCTTGAGGCGCAGTCGAAGGAGCGCGGCTATAAATTCGCGGTGGTGGGTAAAACCTTTGTCTTCCCTATCGCCGCCTATTCACATCGCATCAAAAATATCAGCGAGCTCCCTGAGGGGGCGACAGTGACCATCTCTAATGAAACCACCACCCTGGGCCGCAGCCTGCTGCTGCTGCAGGCGCAGGGACTGCTCAAGCTGAAACCGGGCGTCGGCTATTTACCCACCACGCTGGATATCATCGACAACCCAAAACAGCTGAAAATTGTGGAGGTGGATACCCCGCAGCTGACTCGTACTCTGGATGACCCGAACGTCAGCCTGTCAATCATTAACACCAACTTCTCCGCCCAGGCTGGCCTGTCGGCCGCCCGCGACGGCCTGTTCATGGAGGGACCGGATTCCCCTTACGTGAATGCGATCGTCGCCCGCGAGGATAACAAGGACAGCAAGAAAATTCAGGAACTGAAAGCCGCCTTCCAGACCAGTGAAGTCGCGGAAAAAGCGAAGGAAGTCTACAAAGGCGACGCGATCAAAGGCTGGTAAGCCCGAGCCGGCGCCGTCCCTGCAGACGGCGTCGCGCTATCCCCGTCACCGCGAGCGCAGCAGCAACCAGATAAAGACCGGCGCGCCCAGCGTCGCCGTCACCACGCCAATCGGCAGCTCAGCGGCGGAAAGCGCCAGCCGGGCGATAATATCCGCCCCCAGCAAAGCGCTTGCCCCCGCCAGCATGCAGGCCGGGAGCAACACCCGGTGATCGCTCAAGCCGCATAGCCGCAGAATGTGCGGGATCACCAGGCCGATAAAGCCAATCGCCCCCGCCAGCGCCACGCTCACGCCGACCATCCAGCCGGTCGCCACCACCAGCAGCTTGCGCCACAGCCACAGCGGCAGCCCGAGCTGACGGGCGGAGACTTCGCCCAGCGCCAGTAAATTCAGGGGTTGTGACTGCAGACAGACCCAGCAGAGTACCGGCAGGAGGGCTATCATCAGCCACAGCTGCTGCCAGTCGACGCCGCCAAACCCGCCCATCATCCAGTACATCAGCTGCCGCAGGTCAAAAGAGGTGGAGAAGTACACCGCCCAGGTCATCAGGGCGCTGCAGATGATGCCCAGCGCCACCCCCGCCAGCAGCAGACGGCTGGTGGAAAGATGGCGGCGGGCGAAACGCAGCAGAATAAAGGTGATCAGCAGCGCGCCGAGGATCGCGCACAGCCCAAGCGCCCAGCCTGGTAACAGGCCTTTGCCCAACAGGACGGCGGCAATCAGCCCGACGCCCGCGCCGTTGGAGACGCCCAGCAGACCCGGTTCCGCCAGCGGATTTTCAAACAGCGCCTGCATTATCGCCCCGGAGAGCGCCAGCGCCGCCCCCACCAGCAACACCGCCAGGGTCCGAGGCAGGCGGATCTGCCAGATAAACAGCTGCCCCTTGGCGCTGAACCACTCGCCGGGCGGGATCCATTGATCCCCCGCGCACAGACTGATCAGCAGGGTGACCAGCAGCAACAGCGTTAAACCAAAGAGCCAACGCCGGCTGCGGCGCTGTTGGAGATGGGCGAGAGTCAGCATAGATTCCATTACGCACTGGGAACAAGAGGCTGATTTTACGGTGGCTGTCGCGGTGAGAAAAGGAAAACCTCACAGCCAAACGTCGACGCGGAGGAGGCTCCCCCGCGTCGACCATCCCGCTTTACACCAGGATCTGAAACAGCAGCGCGAAGAGAATGATGTTCGCCACCACGATTGCCCAGCCGTTATAGAGCATGTATTTCAGATGAGTAGACTGTGCCAGCCCCATCTGGCCGAACATGTCCGATGAGGGGAACGGCCCGAACCAGTCCACCTGAGACGAGGCCAGCAGCACTGCGGTGGTCCCCTGCGGCGGCACGCCGGCGGCCATCAGCATTGGGCCAAAGATTTTATGAGTAAAGGTCATCTGGGCCACCGCCGCGCCAGGCACATGGCCGATAATATTGAACGCGAAGATGCTAAAGCACAGCCAGGCCGGGGAGATCCCCTCCAGCAACGGCTGGGTATACTCCAGCAGCCCCTGATAGGCGTGCAGGCCATCCATCAGCTCAAGGATCGGGTTGTACAGCCAGTAGAGAATAAACATCCACACCAGACGACCGCAGCCGTGATAGAGGGCCTGCAGGATCTGCGTCGGCCGCAGGCCGCCCACCAGCCCGGTCATCAGCGCCACCAGCAGCATGACGATAATTGCAAAGCTAAAGCCGGCTTTAATCACCACTCCAACTACCGCCATCACGATGATGGTCGCGGCGAAAGCCAGCGCGCTTAATTTACGCCGGCGCTGCTGCGCGGCGTTAAGTTCCTCTTGCGGCTTTTCCGAGAGATCGACCTCATAGCACAGTTTGCCTTCGGTCATCTTCTGGATACGTCCCGCCATGATCCAGCCGGCTAACAGGGTGACGGCGCTCATCGGCAGGCCGACATACAGCAGATAATCCGGATAGCTCAGTCCGCCAAGGCTGAGGATCGTCACGGTGCTGGGGGTGAAAGGCCCGGTAAAGAGTCCAACGGAACCGGCGGTCATCATCAGCGCGGCCACCGTCGGCGGCGTTAAGCGTACCGCCGCCGCTACGGGGATAATCACTGCGACAATAATCGCGTTGCCACCGGCCATGGTGCCCAGCGAACCGCAAATTAAAATCGATGACACCACAATGCCGAACTTGACCCGCGTCTGGCTCGACAGCCCAATACGGTGGACCACGAATTTCACCAGCTCAACCGCCGCGCCGGTGCGGGTGGCTACCTCCCCCACGCCGGCGCCGAGCATAATGATAAGCCCGACGGTGGCAATAAATGACCCGGTGGATTTCGCCAACATCACGCCCATTTCCGGCAGACCGGTTGAGGTCATGATCATGGCGATAATAATCGAGGAGATGACCGCCAGCACAATATCGACGCCGATCAGCGATAATATCGCTAACGCCACCAGCGGCGTAAATCCCAGCAGGCCAAGCTCGCTGCCCGGTCGACCGTGGCACCACAGCGCAATCAACACGAACAGCAGCAATAACAGACCGGTAATAACGTTTTTTCGCGTGATATTTCGTCTGACAGGCGTATTGCCTGCGAGCGTTGAGTCACTCATAACACTCCTTAATGCCAATCAATCCGACCGTAAAGGTCAGGTGGTGTATTGGGGCCTGCTCAGAAAATATCCTCCCTCTTTTTCATTATTGGCCGCGGCCTGAGGGTCTGGTGGGGTACAAAGGAAACGATTCTGAGAGCGTTTTATTCCGCCATCAGGCGGGGCCAGCAGCACAATATGTAACCAATGCGCTGATTGGTGATTAAATTTATGTTAACTTAGTGTTAGTAGAAAATGACTTTTTATCGGTAGGCTATAACCCTGAGTTAACTGTTCATGAAACTGCGTCATCTGGAAATCTTCTATGCCGTCATGACCTGCGGCTCTCTGTCGCGGGCTGCGGAATCGCTCAATATCTCCCAGCCAGCGGCCAGCAAAGCGTTAAAAAGCGCCGAGCTGAAGCTGGGCTTTACCCTCTTTCAGCGGGTGCGCGGCAAGCTGCTGCCGACCAGCGAGGCGATCACACTTTTCGAAAAAGCGCAGACTATTTATCAGGACCTCGATAACCTGCGCCTGCTGGCCGATAACCTGGCCCGCGATCCGCGCGCTAAAATCACCTTAGGCTGCCTGCCGAGCCTGGGGTTAAGCCTGGTACCGGAGCTGGTGACCGATTTTTATCAACAAAACAGCAACCTGGTAATGACGCTCACCACAGAACACACCGAGACGCTGGTTAGAAAACTGGATTTACGCGAGATAGATTTAGCGCTGACGCTGCAGCCGGTGCAGCAGGGAGAGATCCTTACCACCCTGATTGCCGAAGTGCCGCTGGTATATATCGACCGTCATTATCGTCAGGGTGCGGTGGACATCAGCGAGATCGACCAGCAGCGGTGGATCTCGCCGGGGCCGCACTCGCTCTCCGCCGCCATCGCCACCCGTCGCGACTTTTCCACTACCCGGCTAAACGTCCAGACCTACTATATGGCCACCGAGTTCGTGAAGCGCGGCATGGGCTGCAGCATTACCGATATCTTTTCCGCCCAGCACAACCTTTCTCCCGAGATGATCCATCCCATTACGCCGCCGATCGCGATTAACCTCTGCCTGTTACGGCGGGCCGACGTTTCCCTGAGCCCGATGGCGCAAAAGTTCGTCGATTTTCTCTGCCAGCGCCTGCGCCAGCAGCTCAAGGAGATTAACCTGCGGTTATACCCTGACCATAAAAAGTCAATTGCGCCGCTGGGGTAAATGCTTTGACATAACCCGATAAATTGATCAGCGGTGGATATATCGGGTTATGAACAAACGCATTGTCATTATCGGCGGCGGCGTGGTCGGTCTGGCCACGGCCTGGGAACTGATTAAGCGCGGCCATCAGGTGCAATTACTGGAGCGCAATGGCGAACCGGCCAGCGCCACCAGTTTTGCCAACGGCGGACAATTAAGTTACCGCTACGTCGCTCCCCTTGCCGACAGCGGCGTTCCCCTGCAGGGGATGAAATGGATGGGTAAAGCCGATTCGCCGCTCAATATGCGTCTCAATATCTCTTTTCAGCAGTGGCGCTGGCTGCTGCAGTTCCTGCGCGCCTGTAATAGCCAGACCAATAAAATAAACGGCGACCATATATTGCGTCTGTCGCTGCTCAGCCGGCAGGTTATGCAGTCGTGGCGGGAAGAGGATAGGCTTGCCGATTTTCACTGGCGACGCAGCGGAAAATTAATTATCCATCGCCGGGAATACGATTTTACTAAAGCGGCAAAAGGGATAGATCCTCAATATCAGCAGGTGCTGAATGCTGAAGCCTGCCTGCGGCTGGAGCCGGCGCTAAAACATATCAGCCCTTCGCTACAGGGCGGCATTTATTCGCCGGGGGATGAAACGGCGGATTGCCATCAGTTTTGCCTTGCGCTGCTCGACAAGCTCACCGCCAGCAGCCGCTTCAGCCTGCTGACCCACTGTGAGGTGCTGCAGCTCACTAAGCGCGGCGGACGCGTCAGCGCCCTGGAGACCAGCCGCGGGAGCATCACCGGCGATGAGTATGTCGTCGCCGCCGGAAACGGCAGCGGCCCGCTGCTGGGACATCTGGGCGTTCGCGTGCCGCTCTGCGCCCTGAAGGGGTATAGCCTGACCCTTCCCTATCCCCAACAGACGGGCATTGCGCCGGACATCAGCGTTACCGACTATGGGCACAAAATTGTCTATGCCCGCCTTGGCCAGCAGTTGCGCATCGCAGCGATGGTGGACATCGGCTACGACGGCGACGAACTGCGCGAAAGCCGCATTCAGGCGCTGAAGAGCATCGTCGCCCGTAGCTTTCCCGAACTCGAGGGGTTGGACAAGGCCGAAGCCTGGACCGGCATGCGCCCCTCAACGCCAGCCGGCCCACCGCTGCTGGGACGCGCCGGCTACCCCAACCTGTGGATGAACCTCGGCCAGGGAAGCCTCGGCTTTACCCTCGCCGCCGGCAGCGCGGTGGTGCTGGGCGCGTTAATCGACAATCAGATGCCAGACATTTCTTTAGAAGGTCTCACATGGAAACAAACCGCATGACAATTATTCGCAATCATCCACAACCTCGTCTTTCCGCCAGCGTTGAGTATGGCAATCTGCTGTTCCTCTCCGGACAGACGCCGAAAAGCAACGAGGAGGAGATCACCTTGCAGACCCGCGAAGTGCTGGAGAAGATCGACGCCCTGCTGGCAGAGTCCGGGAGCGATAAGCGGCACATTCTCTCCGCGCAGATCTGGCTGAAAAATATCGAACGTGACTTTGCTGCGTTCAATGAGGCGTGGGTGGAGTGGATGCCGGACGGCCATAGCCCGGCGCGAGCGGCCGTGCAGGCGGAGATGGCGCGACCAGAAATCCTGGTGGAGATCATGCTCACTGCCGTTAAAGCGTAAGTTTCGACAGAAAAGAAAAAGGCCGCGATGCGGCCTTTTTAATTAGTTCAGATTATTTGTCTTTAGGCGACGCGTTTTCGACACGGCTTTTCAGCTTCTGACCGGGTCTGAAGGTCACCACGCGCCGGGCTGTAATGGGAATATCCTCCCCCGTCTTCGGGTTACGTCCCGGGCGTTGGTTTTTATCCCGCAAATCGAAGTTGCCGAACCCGGAGAGTTTGACCTGTTCTCCGTTTTCCAGAGCACGACGGATCTCTTCGAAAAACAACTCGACCAGTTCTTTGGCATCCCGCTTGCTAAGCCCAAGCTTATCAAACAGATATTCTGACATTTCAGCTTTTGTAAGCGCCATAGGTTCAATCCCTCAATGATGCCTGGAATCGCTCTTTTAATGCCTCTACACATCTGGCAACGGTAGCGGCAATCTCCTCTTCTTCGAGTGTACGGCTGGTATCCTGCAGGATCAGGCTAATCGCAAGGCTCTTATACCCTTCCGCCACACCTTTACCACGGTACACGTCAAATAAGTTTACGCCAACTACCTGATTTACGCCAACTTTCTTACATTCGGCTAAAACATCGGCGGCAGCCACGTTTTCCGCGACCAGCACCGCGATGTCGCGACGGTTCGCCGGGAAGCGGGAAATATCGCGCGCCTGAGGCACCACGCGGTCTGCGAGCTTGTTCCACTCCAGTTCAAACACCAGAGTGCGACCGTTCAGATCCAGTTTACGTTCCAGCTCAGGATGAACAACCCCAATGAAACCAATGCGTTCACCTTTAAGATAAATCGCTGCGGACTGCCCCGGATGCAGCGCGGTGGTCGCTTCAGCACGGAATTCGATATCCGCTAATTTTCCGGTTAAATCCAGAACGGCTTCCAGATCGCCTTTCAGATCATAGAAATCGACCGTCTCTTTCGCCAGTGTCCAGTGCTCTTCGTAGCGGTTGCCGCAGATGGCCCCGGCCAGCATCACATCCTGACGAATGCCCAGCGGCGCGTTGGTGTCCGGCACAAAGCGCAGACCACTCTCAAAGATGCGTACCCGGCTCTGCTGACGGTTCTGGTTGTAGACCACGGTCCCCAGCAGGCCAGTCCACAGCGACAGGCGCATCGCCGACATTTCGCTGGATATCGGGCTTGGCAGAATCAGCGCCTCTTCACCCGCGTGGATCAGCTGCTGGACTTTCGGGTCGACGAAGCTGTAGGTGATCACTTCCTGATAGCCTTTGTCATTCAGCAGCGTTTTCACGCGCTTCAGCGACAGATCGGCTTCACGGTGGGTACCCATGATCAGACCCGCCTGCACCGGCTCATCAGGAATGTTGTTGTAGCCATAAACGCGAGCCACTTCCTCGACCAGATCCTCTTCGATCTCTATGTCGAAACGCCAGCTCGGGGCCACCGCCTGCCATTCGCCTTCGCCCACCGTCACTTCGCAGCCGAGGCGCTGCAGAATGTCGGTGACCTGCGCGTCGTCGATATGGTGGCCAATCAGGCGATCCAGTTTGCTACGACGCAGAGTGATGGTGGCGCGTTTTGGCAGAGTCTCTTCGTTGGTCACGTCGATCACCGGGCCGGCTTCGCCGCCGCAGAGGTCGATCAGCAGACGCGTGGCGCGCTCCAGCGCTTTATACTGCAGGGCCGGATCGACGCCGCGCTCATAGCGATGAGAGGCATCGGTGTGCAGGCCGTGACGGCGCGCGCGGCCGGTGATGGACAGCGGGCTGAAGAAGGCACACTCCAGCAGCACGTTCTGGGTTTCGTCGTTAACGCCGGAGTGCTCCCCGCCGAAGATCCCGCCCATTGCCAGCGCTTTGTTGTGGTCAGCAATGACCAGGGTATCGCTGTCGAGCTTCGCTTCGGAGCCATCAAGCAGGACCAGGGTTTCGCCCTCTTTCGCCATACGCACCACGATCCCGCCTTCGATACGGTCACGGTCAAAGGCGTGCATCGGCTGGCCCAGCTCAAGCAGCACATAGTTGGTTACGTCAACCACCGCGTCGATGGAGCGGATCCCGCAGCGGCGCAGTTTCTCTTTCATCCACAGCGGCGTCGGCGCTTTGACGTTGATGCCTTTCACCACGCGGCCCAGATAGCGCGGGCACGCCTGCGGGGCGTCAACCTGAATCGGCAGCACATCGTCAATGGTGGCGGCAACCGGGGTGATTTCCGGCGCGTTCAGCGGCGCCTTGTTCAGCACGGCCACGTCGCGCGCGACGCCGATGATGCCCAGGCAGTCGGCGCGGTTCGGGGTGACGCTGATCTCGATGGTGTTATCGTCTAGCTTAAGGTATTCGCGAATATCGGTACCGATCGGCGCATCCGCCGGCAGCTCGATAATTCCGCTATGATCGTCGGAAATGCCCAGCTCGGAGAAGGAGCACAGCATCCCTTCTGACGGTTCGCCGCGCAGCTTCGCAGCCTTGATTTTAAAATCGCCCGGCAGCACGGCGCCGATGGTCGCCACGGCGACTTTCAGCCCCTGACGGCAGTTTGGCGCGCCGCAGACGATGTCCAGTAGGCGTTCGCCGCCGACGTTGACTTTAGTGACGCGCAGTTTGTCGGCGTTCGGGTGCTGACCGCACTCCACGACTTCACCAACAACGACGCCGTTGAAGCTGCCGGCAACCGGCTCAACGCCGTCCACTTCGAGGCCCGCCATGGTGATCTGATCGGAAAGCGCTTCGCTGTCGATCGCCGGGTTAACCCACTCGCGTAACCACAGTTCACTGAATTTCATTGTTCTGTCCTGCCCTTATTTAAACTGTTTGAGGAAACGCAGATCGTTTTCGAAGAACGCGCGCAGATCGGTGACGCCATAGCGCAGCATGGTCAGACGCTCCATGCCCATGCCAAAGGCGAAGCCGGAATACACTTCCGGATCGATACCCACGTTGCGCAGCACGTTCGGGTGCACCATCCCGCAGCCCAGCACTTCCAGCCATTTGCCGTTTTTACCCATCACGTCGACTTCCGCGGACGGTTCGGTGAAGGGGAAGTAAGACGGACGGAAGCGTACCTGCAGATCTTCTTCAAAGAAGTTGTTCAGGAAATCGTGCAGGGTTCCTTTCAGGTTGGTGAAGCTGATGTTTTTATCAACGATCAGACCTTCCATCTGGTGGAACATCGGGGTGTGGGTCTGATCGTAGTCGTTACGATAGACGCGTCCCGGCGCGATAATACGGATCGGCGGCTGCTGGTTTTCCATGGTGCGGATCTGCACGCCGGAGGTCTGGGTGCGCAGCAGGCGAGTGGCATCGAACCAGAAAGTGTCGTGGTCAGCGCGCGCCGGATGGTGACCCGGGATATTCAGCGCATCGAAGTTGTGGTAATCGTCTTCGATTTCCGGGCCCGTCGCCACGGTAAAGCCGAGCTCACCGAAGAAACTTTCAATACGGTCGATGGTGCGGGTGACCGGATGCAGGCCGCCATTTTCAATGCGGCGACCCGGCAGCGAGACGTCGATGGTCTCTGCAGCCAGACGAGCATTCAGCGCCGCCCCTTCCAGTTCGGCTTTGCGCGCATTCAGCGCCTGCTGTACCTGCTCTTTCGCTTCGTTGATGACCGCACCGGCTGCCGGACGCTCTTCCGGCGGCAACTCACGCAGGGTGGTCATTTGCAGGGTCAGATGCCCTTTCTTACCCAGGTATTCCACGCGGACGTTGTCCAGCGCAGCAACATCTGATGCCTCGTTAATGGCTGCCTTGGCACTGGCAACCAGCTCTGCGAGATGTGACATGGTTTTCCTCATTATGTCGGTGCAGACACCGGTTATAGTGAAATTAATATTCCGAATCCATATACGAAAAAAGCCTCCACAGGGGAGGCTTTCTGGCGCTGTTTTCCGTTTCTTCTTTCACGCGCTAGCCTCCTGAGTTCAGGTGCTAAAGTAAAAAAAGAAGCGGAAAATAGCAGCATTCATGCTTGCATTACCTTGTCTGGTAAGAAACGTCAGACCTGTATTGAAAAGCCTGCGCCGATAAAAGTCAATGTATTGATGGTGTTGAAACGAAAAGAGGGAGACAAGCTCCCTCTTTCAACTGGCTTATGCCAGAGCTGCTTTCGCTTTTTCGACCAGAGCGGTGAACGCTACTTTGTCGAATACGGCGATGTCAGCCAGGATCTTACGGTCGATTTCAACAGAGGCTTTTTTCAGGCCATTGATGAATTTGCTGTAAGAAATACCGTTCTGACGTGCTGCTGCGTTGATACGTGCAATCCACAGTTGACGGAACTGACGTTTACGTTGACGACGGTCACGGTAAGCGTACTGACCAGCTTTGATAACAGCCTGGAAGGCAACGCGGTATACGCGAGAACGCGCACCGTAGTAGCCTTTAGCTTGTTTCAAAATTTTCTTGTGACGTGCACGTGCAATTACACCACGTTTTACGCGAGCCATGTGTGCTCTCCTGTATCTATTCTAAGTTAAAAAAGTTAAACGTTAACGACTTATGCGTACGGCAGGCACGCGATAACCAGGCCCAGATCGCCTTTGGAAACCATGGCTTTCGGACGCAGGTGACGTTTACGCTTGGTAGCTTTTTTAGTCAGAATGTGACGCAGGTTAGCGTGCTTGTGCTTAAAACCACCTTTACCGGTTTTTTTGAAGCGCTTAGCAGCACCGCGTACGGTCTTAATTTTTGGCATTTTAATAACTTCCACTTCGCATTGTTAATAAACGAAACAAAGGCGAACAAAACCAGTGAGCCGAAGCCCACCGGAAATGTTTCTTGATGGCCTTACTGTTTCTTCTTAGGAGCGAGCACCATGATCATCTGGCGGCCTTCGATCTTCGTTGGGAAGGATTCGACTACTGCCAGTTCAACCAGATCGTCTTTCACGCGGTTAAGCACTTCCATACCGATCTGCTGGTGGGCCATCTCACGACCGCGGAAACGCAGCGTGATCTTGGCCTTATCGCCATCTTCGAGAAAGCGAATCAGGCTGCGGAGTTTTACCTGATAGTCACCTTCATCAGTACCAGGGCGGAATTTAATTTCCTTAACCTGGATAACTTTCTGCTTCTTCTTCTGTTCCTTAGAAGACTTACTCTTTTCATAAAGGAACTTGCCGTAGTCCATGATACGACAAACTGGCGGCTCGGCGTTAGGGCTGATTTCAACTAAATCTACTCCAGCCTCTTCAGCCTTTTCGATAGCTTCTCTCAGACTCACAATACCCAGCTGCTCACCTTCCAGACCTGTTAAGCGAACTTCCTGGGCGCGAATCTCGCCATTGATACGATTCGGACGTGCCGTTTGAACTCGTTTTCCGCCTTTAATACCTTATTCCTCCAGTTGTTGAAGACTGCGGCTGCGAATCTCTTGTTGCAGCTTCTCGATCACTTCATTTACGTCCATGCTGCCGAGGTCTTTCCCGCGACGGGTGCGCACGGCCACTTTGCCGGCTTCGACTTCTTTGTCGCCACAGACCAACATATACGGGACACGACGTAAAGTGTGCTCGCGGATTTTAAAGCCAATCTTCTCATTTCTCAAGTCTGCTTTTACACGAATGCCCGCATTTTGTAGTTTACGCGTCAATTCGTTAACGTATTCAGCCTGAGAATCGGTGATATTCATGACCACCACCTGCACTGGCGCAATCCAGGTTGGGAAGAAGCCAGCGAACTCTTCGGTCAGGATGCCAATGAAGCGCTCCAGAGAACCGAGAATCGCACGGTGGATCATGACCGGCACCTGACGCTCGTTGTTTTCGCCCACATAGGAGGCGCTTAAACGCTGCGGCAGAGAGAAGTCCAGCTGTACCGTACCGCACTGCCATGCACGATCGAGGCAGTCATACAGGGTAAATTCAATTTTCGGGCCGTAGAACGCCCCTTCACCCAGTTGATATTCAAATGGGATATTATTTTCTTCCAGCGCCACCGCCAGATCCGCTTCCGCGCGATCCCAGGTCTCGTCGCTGCCGATACGTTTTTCCGGGCGAGTCGACAGTTTGACAACGATCTTCTCGAAGCCAAAGGTGCTGTACATATCGTAGACCATACGAATACAGGCGTTCACTTCATCGCGAACCTGATCTTCAGTACAGAAGATATGCGCATCATCCTGGGTAAAGCCACGAACGCGCATCAGACCGTGCAGCGCACCTGACGGCTCGTTGCGGTGGCAGCTACCGAACTCCGCCATACGCAGCGGCAGGTCACGGTAGGATTTCAGCCCCTGGTTGAAGATCTGCACGTGGCCCGGGCAGTTCATCGGCTTAATGCAGTATTCACGGTTCTCAGAAGAGGTGGTGAACATCGCATCTTTGTAGTTGTCCCAGTGGCCGGTTTTTTCCCACAGCACGCGGTCCATCATGAACGGACCTTTCACTTCCTGGTACTGGTACTCTTTAAGCTTGGAGCGCACGAAGGTTTCCAGTTCACGGAAGATAGTCCAGCCGTCGTTATGCCAGAAGACCATACCCGGCGCTTCTTCCTGCATGTGGTACAGGTCGAGCTGCTTGCCGATTTTACGGTGGTCGCGCTTCGCGGCCTCTTCCAGGCGCTGCAGGTAGGCGTTCAGGGCTTTCTTATCGGCCCACGCGGTACCATAAATGCGCTGCAGCATCTTGTTGTTGCTGTCGCCGCGCCAGTACGCGCCTGCGGTTTTCATCAGCTTGAAGTGATGGCAGAAACGCATGTTCGGCACGTGCGGACCGCGGCACATATCGATATATTCTTCATGATGATACAGGCCAGGCTTGTCATCATGAGCAATGTTTTCGTCAAGAATAGAAACTTTATAGCTTTCGCCGCGCTTCACGAAGGTTTCACGCGCTTCGTGCCAGCTCACTTTCTTCTTGATGACATCGTAGTTTTTCTCGGCGAGCTCATGCATACGTTTTTCGAGCGCGTCGATATCTTCCTGAGTCAGGGTGTGGTCGAGGTCTACGTCATAGTAGAAGCCATTATCAACAACCGGACCGATAGCCATTTTGGTGTTGGGCCACAGCTGTTTGATAGCATGGCCTAACAGGTGCGCGCAGGAGTGACGAATGATCTCCAGCCCTTCTTCATCTTTAGCCGTGATAATAGAGAGGGTGGAATCGGTTTCGATCGGGTCGCAGGCGTCTACCAGTTCACCGTTTACCCGCCCGGCGATGGTGGCTTTCGCCAGGCCTGGGCCGATATCCAGCGCGACGTCCATCGGGCTGACGGCGTGATCAAAATGGCGTTGGCTGCCATCAGGAAGCGTAATTACAGGCATTTTATGTCCTTATTTGCAGTGGTGCCCCACACGAAAGAGCACATACAAAACAATATAATCATAATTATCACCAGGTTAAGGCGCAGTTCCCGCTTCACTCTGCGAAAAGAGGAGCACGACCGGAGCGATCGTTCCCGCCTGCTGCCGCCTGCTGATAACACCGGGGAGTAGTTTACACATCATTGGTACGTGATTAAAGCCGCAATAGCATAAATGATGGCGGAATGCGGAGAAAACAAGAGCGGCGCGGATAAAAGCAGAATATCCGCCAGGAAGGGGCGATAATAATCACCAGCGAAGCCGGACGATATTATGCGGACAAACTAAAAGAGACGCGTTGATATTGCCTGCGTGATGTTTAGCGCGGGTCGTTAAACCGGTACCACTTTACCCGGCTTAATAGACTGCCCGTGAAGCAGTAGCCTGCGATATTAAGACCACTCGCCTGCCACCAGCGTATGCACATTAAAGGCATCGCTCATGGATTGTCCGGTGCTACGGGAACCGGGGGCAATATTCGACCCGGCCTCAACGTCGGTAGCTTTGGCGATACCTACCTGCGTATGGTCCTGGTTACCCGACGGCGGAACTGGCGTGGCGGCCGATGCGCCAAAGGAAAGCACGCACAGCGCCAGGGCTGCGATGGTAAATTGGCTTTTTTTCATGATGTTTATTCTCTTATTACGGAAGACGGACCGAACAATGTCTCCATTCGGTCAGTGGCTGTTAGTATAGATCCAGATCACATATTTGTCCGTCGAATATTTAGCTTTTCGTGTCAAATAGAATGAATATTTGTCAGCAAATGGAGAATAATGGAGAAAAAATGGAGGCCAGTTTCTTTTTATAAAAACTAAAACGAATTGCCAGAAAAAATAATGTCACTTATTGCTAAATCTAAAACGATCAGGCCGGGAAACCCGGCCTGAAAATATTACATTTTATACCCGAGGGAGAGCGAGGTCCGGCGATCGGTATGCTCCGGCGCAGACGCCGGCGGCTCCGAGTTCCAGGTGACGTTGTACGCCACTTTCAACGCAAAGTGGGCGTTAATCGCCACGTTTAACGCACTCTCTGAGTTGACCGTGGTGTCCTCGGCGCCAAATACCGATACCCCTTGGGTAAATTTGGCGTTATCGGTCATCTGCCAGGCCCAGGTTCCGGAGGCGTAGCCCAGCGGTTGAGTGTCGGTATCCCCGTCGGTGTATTCGTCATAGCGGACGCCAGGACCAAATTCAAACCGCAGGCTGTGCACCGGTCCGTTGAGGATTTGACGACCATAGCCCGCCGTCAGGACATCGCGCTGCTGATAGCCGTTATAACGGTCGGTTAGCCAACTGCCCTGCCCAAAGACGTAGTTCATATCGGTCAGGTTATAGCGACTACGACCACCGACTGCATATTTCTCTGAGGAGCGCTCATCGTTGGACGAGGTGTTGCTGGCGTTGCCCCACAGGGACCAGGCGGTGGTGTTGCCATACCAGGTCAGGGTGGAATCAGCCGTCATTGAGGAGTTCTTGGTGTTGCCGGACTGCGCCAGGTAACCTGCGTTGACCACCCCTTCGAACGGTTTTTTGGCAGCGGAAGGGTCATCCATGACGGTAAATACAGAATCATCGGCCATTGCGCCAACAGACGCAAAAAGCCCCCCCGCCAGCATGACCGCTGCGGGTACTGTCTTTAAAAGCTTCATTATAACTCTCTAAAATACATTTTTTTAGGACAGTACAAATGATGAACAGGCCTAACCATGCCGGCTCATTGAATTTAGCGTCCGTACAACATAAAAGAGACCTGTGGGTCCCGGAAACTTTCGCGAGGATCGCGGAGTGCAGGTCCTAAGAAAGGTAGCAAATTATAAAAAAGCACGAATAACATAGCAATCACTTACTCTTTCGTTTTTTGAATAAGACAGCTCCGGAAACAATCTTTATTTCATAATGAAAATACAGGCTTCTTTGCAAATCTCTCAGGGACAGCACTTTCCCTCCCTGAATCATCGTGCCATGCTTAAATAAAGCACAGTCGCCGTATTAAGGAGGAGAAGGAATGACCAAAATTTATACGCTCACGCTGGCCCCCTCGCTGGATAGCGCCACCCAGACCCCGCAGATCTACCCGGAAGGGAAACTCCGCTGCAGCGCGCCGGTATTTGAACCCGGCGGCGGCGGGATCAACGTCGCCCGCGCCGTGACCTTTCTCGGCGGCAAAGCCACCGCCATTTTCCCGATTGGCGGCGCCACCGGCGAGCACCTTGCCGCCCTGCTGGCCGATGAGCAGGTGCCGATCGAGACCGTCGAAACCCGCGACTGGACGCGACAGAACCTGCACGTTCACGTGGCCGCCAGCGGCGAACAGTATCGCTTTGTGATGCCCGGCGCCGCGCTGACAGACGATGAATTCCGCCGCCTGGAAGAAAAAGTCCTGACCATCGACCCCGGCTCACTGCTGGTGATCAGCGGCAGCCTGCCGCCAGGTATCAGCGTCGAAAATCTGATGCAGCTGGTTAAAAATGCGCAACAGCAAGGCCTGCGTTGCATTATCGACAGCTCCGGCGATGCGCTGGCCGCCGCGCTGGACGTCGGCAATATTGAATTAGTGAAGCCAAACCAGAAAGAGCTCAGCGCCCTCGTGCAGCGCGATCTGAGCCAGCCTGATGACGTCCGCCTTGCCGCTCAGTCGTTGATCCAGTCCGGTAAAGTGCGCCGGGTGGTGGTCTCCCTCGGTCCGCAGGGGGCGTTAGGGGTTGACGCCAGCGGCAGCGTTCAGGTGGTGCCGCCGCCAATGAAAAGCCAGAGCACCGTCGGCGCCGGCGACAGCATGGTGGGCGCCATGACCTTGCGTCTGGCGGAAAACGCCAGCCTCGAAGACATGGTACGCTTTGGCGTCGCCGCCGGTAGTGCCGCGACCATCAACCAGGGTACCCGCCTCTGTTCGCAGGCCAATACGCAAAAAATCTACGATTATCTCTGCGGACGTTGATTTCCCCTGCCCCTCCGCGCCGGCGGAGGGGAGCCGCGAGATTTGCAGGATGGTCTATGCTGGAAAGGCCATACATAACAACGGGGTGTCGAGATGAGCAATGAAATTACCGCCTGGGTCGTCAGCGTAACCTTCCATGAGCAGGTGCTAACGGAGATCAATGAGGTCAGCAACCATTTTACCCGTGCCGGGTTTGTACTAACGCTCAATGATGAAGAGGGCACGCCCCATGAGCTGGGCACCAATACCTTTGGCCTGCTGAGCGCCCAAACAGCCGAGGAAGTGAAAGCTCTCAGCGCCGGCCTGGCGGAATCGGCCCTTGGCCGTCCGGCAGAAATCGCCGTCAGCACATTCGCCGAGTGGTTAAAAGCTCAATAAATGCGTTTAGCGCAACGGAAAGCGTCAGTTGTGCGTCAGTTCCAGGTTTACCCGGTAGTAATGCGCTAACCTTATGATATGGTGGAAAACATGGGGAGAGACAGCATGTGGCAAGCAATCAGTACTCTTTTACGCGATTGGCATACCGAAGACGCTGAAATCGAACTGAAAACCGAGCTGCCCGGCGGAGAGATCCATTCCGCCTGGCATTTGCGCTTCGGCGGCAAAGATTACTTCGTGAAATGCGACGAACGGGAACTCCTGCCTATCTTCACCGCCGAGGCCGATCAGCTGGAGCTGCTGTCGCGAAGCAAAACCGTTCGCGTACCGCAGGTCTTTGCCGTCGGCAGCGATCGCGACTACAGCTTCGTGGTCATGGAATACCTCCCTCCCCGTCCGCTGGATGCGCATAACGCTTTCCTGCTTGGCCAGCAGTTAGCCCACCTGCATCGGTGGAGCGATCAGCCGCAGTTCGGTCTGGATTTTGATAACGATCTTTCCACCACGCCGCAGCCCAACGCCTGGCAGCGTCGCTGGTCGGTGTTTTTTGCCGAGCAGCGTATCGGCTGGCAGCTGGAGCTGGCGGCGGAGAAAGGGTTGCACTTTGGCGATATCGATACCTTAGTCGATGTGGTACAGCAGCGGCTGGCCAACCATCAGCCGCAACCTTCGCTGCTGCACGGGGACCTGTGGTCCGGCAACTGCGCCTTAGGGCCGGATGGCCCCTACATCTTCGACCCGGCCTGCTACTGGGGCGACCGCGAGTGTGATTTAGCAATGCTGCCGATGCACCCGGAACAACCCCCGCAGATCTATGACGGCTATCAGTCCGTCTCGCCGCTACCGGCTGGTTTTCTCGAGCGTCAGCCGATTTACCAGCTTTATACCCTGCTGAACCGGGCGATATTGTTCGGTGGCCAGCACCTGGAGACAGTCCAGCAGGCGCTGGACGATGTCCTGATGGAAAAAACGCGTTAGACAAGGTTTACGGCGGACCTCACCGGTCCGCCGCCCTGCATTATCAGTTAATCTCGACGCCGTTGAGGCGGAATTTAATGGTCATCGTCACGCCGGTTCCCGGTCTTGCCTGCTCGTAACGCCATCTGCGCATCGCGCTTTTCACCTCGCGCTCGAACATATTCGCCGGCTGGGCGGAGAGGATCTGCAAATTATCAATTCGGCCATCTGGCGTGACGTCAAACTTCACCCGCACCGTCCCTTCAATGCGCAGCGCCTGAGCGCGCGCCGGATAGGTCGGCTGGACACGGCTGATGGCCCGCGGGCCGCTCGGAGCAGTGACGGTGGGTTTGGCCGCTGCGGTGGAGGTGCTCGGCGCGGTGCGCGCTGGCGTCGTATTGTTGTTTTCAAACGGTGAAGCCGGACGCGGCTCCGCTGCCGGCTTGACGTCCCGCTTAGGCTGCTCAACCTTTTTCTCCGGCTTGGGCTTCGGTTTAGGTTTGGGCTTCGGCTTAGGTTCTGGTTTATGGATCACCACCGGCGCCTCTTTCGGCGGCTCAGGGACCACCTCAGGTTCCGGCTCTGGTTCGGGTTCAACAACGGGCTGCACGACGGGTTGCGCCGCCGGGGGCGGCTCAAGATCGGCCGGCGCCACCATGGTGATCTCTATCGGCTGCGTCGGGGAAGGCTGTTCAATAACCTGATGTACCGAGGTATAAAGCAACCCCGCCACAACGGCACCGTGGATAGCCACGGACAGCAGCGTTGGCCACGGGAAGCGGCGAGGTAAATCAAGGGTCATTGCGCTCATAGTCGTTTCTGTTGAAAAATGATGCTCCGATTTTAAATGCAAATAGCAATCATATTCAATAAGCCGTCTTAACCTGAGTCAATTTTTGCCGCCATTTGCGGAAAAAAGCCGCGTCGGCAGGGCATTCGGCGCCGGGGCGCATCTTTGCATTGCAGTCCATCGTCGTTTAACTTAACGTAATTCGCCTGTTTATTGATAAGGAGCTTTGCCGTGCTTTACGTTATCTACGCTGAAGATATCGCCGATTCTCTGGAAAAGCGGCTCTCGGTTCGCCCCGCGCATCTTGCGCGTCTACAACTTTTACATGATGAAGGTCGGTTGCTTACCGCCGGACCAATGCCGGCCGTTGACAGCAACGAACCGGGCGCAGCTGGATTCAGCGGCTCAACGGTAATCGCTGAGTTTGAATCGCTGGAAGCGGCTCAGGCCTGGGCCAATGACGATCCGTACATTGCAGCTGGCGTCTACCGCCAGGTCTCTGTTAAGCCGTACAAAAAAGTATTTTGAAAAAAATCCCCTGCTATTTTTCTGGTTAACCGCAAAAACACACCAGGCCATCAGATGAAAGGGCGCATTTTGCTACACAACATTAAAATGCCGCCCTTTTTAACCGCACGAAAGCGCTGGCTGTTATCCGCCTGAGATGCCTGGAAGATGAGCACATCTCTTCCCCAGCGACGACATCATCGACCATCACCTCGCCTTTTGCGGCAACAGAAAATGCCGACCAAACGTCGACGCCGGGCATGATATTGAATGGCTAATATATTGAATAAGTCTGTGACAGAGATCTTGCATGGATCTATCGCTTGCTTTGCATGCCAGCGCATCCCGACATCGTCCGGTAAATCTTAAACACAGTTGAAAGAAGATCGTTAAAGAGAGAGGGATTCTCAGCAACAGATATTAACGCCTGGAGTAAATAAGCATGTATATCCGGTTCAGCTGACATAGGACCAAATATCGCCTATCTTGCTGCATTCAGGATCGCGGTGTCTGGAAAGCAACCGGAAATAAAAAAATGCGCTGATCCAGGCACATCCCATAGGGATGAACGTATAAAGATCACGTGACCAGATTTACGTTACAGAGGATTTTTTTAATGCCTATTAATTTCGTTAGGTAAAATTCACGCGGAGTGATTGTAGGGTTATTATTGGTTGGTTAAAATATTTGAACGGGAATAACAAATGTTTTCAATAAGCCCTGCATTTTTTTGGGCTACCATTTATGCACCTGACGCTTATGAGGATTTTTGTATGAACACCCTGAAAAAAACCGCATTATTTTCTCTGCTTGCCTTATATATTCCTGTATCACAGGCCGCTGCGACAGAATATAGCCTGGATCCACAGCATACTTCGGTTGTTATTGCCTGGAACCATTTTGGTTTCTCTAACCCTACCGCCTATATCTCTGATGTTTCAGGGAAACTCTCTTTTGACAAAGATAACCCAGAGAAATCCTCTGTGCACGTCACGCTGCCAGTCAAAACCATTGATACGCATGTCAAAGCGTTAACGGATGAGTTTTTAGGCAAAGAGTACTTCGATGTCAAAACGTATCCTGAGGCAACCTTTCAGAGCACCCGGGTGGAAAGTAAAGGCGGCAATAAATATGATGTTGAAGGTAACCTGACCATTAAAGGCATCACCAAACCGGTAGTATTGCATGCCACCCTGAACAAGCAGGACATGCATCCGATGGTGAAAAAAGAGGCCATTGGTTTTGATGCCACTGGGGTAATAAAACGTTCAGACTTCAAGCTTGATAAATATGTTCCGGCGGTGAGTGATAACGTGACCATCACGTTATCTACGGAAGCCTATGCCAAATAAATTTACACCCACAAAAGCGGTGCATTTTAATCAGAGTGGTCACCCCGATAGTTAGCATGAAATTGAAAAACGATCGGCAACCCCGCGCCCTGTTCAGGCTTCTGCAGGGCGGTTTATGTCTGTCGCAGAATAAGGAGTTCTGTCGGTAATTCCCCGTCATACCCTGACAGATATCGCATAGATATTTTATTAGGCCACCTGGCGATGTTAAAAGGGAGTTCGGCGCAGGGCTGAGAAAACGACAACGGCACCGCGCACGGTGCCGTTAGTCTGCTCGCTTAACAGTCGGGGAAAATAAACAGCAGTGCATGACGCTGCCGTTTCACCAGCCCCTTCCTGATGGCGAGGATCCGCATATTGCGGCGTGATTGGGCTTCCAGCCAGCGCGCTTTACGGCGATTCACCTGTCTCAGCATGCGCCAGCGCCCTACTTCCGTTCTACTACGCTTCATTGCAACGACTCTACGAGTGAAAACAGCCCCCATTATAAACCTCTGCCTGCGGCTGACCACCGCTTTCGCTGCGTTTTTATTTGCCAGAAAAATACTGATGCGTAAACTCATCACATAACGTCATTCAAAAGGATTTTACATCTATGACAACCTTTTACACGGTGGTGAACTGGCTGGTCATTCTGGGGTACTGGCTGTTGATCGCCGGTGTAACATTACGAATTCTAATGAAACGCCGCGCTGTGCCGTCCGCGATGGCATGGTTATTGATCATTTATATTCTGCCGCTGGTGGGGATCATCGCCTATCTCTCCTTTGGCGAGCTGCATCTTGGCAAGCGGCGGGCAGAACGCGCGAGGGCGATGTGGCCTTCCACGGCCAAATGGTTAAACGACCTCAAAGCCTGCAAACATATCTTCGCGGAAGATAACAGCCCGGTGGCCGAGTCCCTGTTCAAGCTGTGCGAACGGCGCCAGGGCATTGGCGGCGTAAAAGGCAACCAGCTGCAACTGCTGACGGAATCTGACGACGTCATGCAGGCCCTGATCCGCGATATTCAACTGGCTCGCCATAACATTGAGATGGTCTTCTATATCTGGCAGCCAGGCGGCATGGCCGACAGCGTCGCCGAATCGCTGATGGCCGCCGCCCGTCGCGGGGTTCACTGCCGGTTGATGCTCGACTCCGCGGGCAGTGTGGCTTTTTTCCGCAGCCCATGGGCGGCAATGATGCGTAACGCCGGCATTGAAGTGGTCGAGGCTCTCAAGGTCAATCTGATGCGTGTGTTTCTGCGCCGGATGGACCTGCGTCAGCATCGCAAAATGGTGATGATCGATAACTATATCGCCTACACCGGCAGCATGAATATGGTTGATCCCCGCTACTTTAAACAGGACTCAGGGGTCGGACAATGGATTGACCTGATGGCGCGCATGGAAGGCCCGGTGGCGACCTCGATGGGCATCGTCTACTCCTGTGACTGGGAGATCGAGACCGGCAAGCGCATTCTGCCGCCGCCACCGGACGTCAATATCATGCCGTTCGAAGAGGCCAGCGGACATACTATTCACACGATCGCCTCCGGACCGGGCTTTCCGGAAGATCTGATTCATCAGGCTCTCCTCACCGCCGCCTATGCGGCGAAAGAGCATTTGATCATGACCACACCCTACTTCGTACCCAGCGACGACCTGCTGCACGCGATCTGTACCGCCGCCCAGCGCGGCGTGGACGTGAGTATTATTTTACCGCGCAAGAACGATTCGCTGCTGGTGGGCTGGGCCAGCCGGGCCTTTTTCACCGAGCTGCTGGCAGCAGGGGTGAAGATTTACCAGTTCGAAGGCGGCCTGTTGCATACCAAGAGCGTGCTGGTCGATGGCGAACTGAGTCTGGTGGGTACCGTGAATCTGGATATGCGCAGCCTGTGGCTCAATTTTGAAATCACGCTGGTCATCGATGACGCCGGCTTCGGCAGCGATCTGGCGGCGGTCCAGGATGACTATATCTCGCGCTCGCGCCTGCTGGACGCCCGTCGCTGGTTAAAACGTCCGCTGTGGCAGCGGATCGCCGAGCGACTGTTTTACTTCTTCAGCCCGTTGCTGTAAAACGTGCCCATCAGATACCGAATGAGTAGCAATCATGGATATGGATTTAAACAACCGTCTGACCGAAGACGAAACGCTTGAGCAGGCATACGACATCTTCCTCGAACTGGCGGCCGATAACCTCGACCCGGCGGACATCATTCTGTTTAACCTGCAGTTTGAGGAGCGCGGCGGCGCCGAGCTGTTCGACCCGTCTGCAGACTGGGAAGAGCATGTGGATTACGATCTGAACCCGGATTTCTTCGCCGAAGTGGTGATTGGCCTGGCGGATACCGACGGCGGGGAAATCAATGATATCTTCGCCCGCGTACTGCTGTGCCGCGAGAAAGATCATAAGCTGTGTCATATTCTGTGGCGTGAATAACGCTGACTAGCCAGTGAAAAGCCTGCCGCGTTCCTCCCGGCAGGCTTTTTTTATGCCGAGGGTTTACTGCGGTAACGCATGGCCACAGGCGTGACAAAACCGGGCGTTATCGTCATGGTGGCCCTGCTGGCACTGCGGGCATACCCGCTGCTGACGCCGCCGGTTCAGGGCGCTGGTCATATGGGTGGTGATAAGCCCGGTCGGAATGGCAATAATGGAGTATCCGATCAGGATGAGAATGGAGGCCAGGATGCGGCCCAGCGGTGTATGCGGCGTGATATCCCCGTAGCCGACGGTAGTGATGGTTACAATGGCCCAATAGACCGAAGCGTTGAGCGTGGTAAAACCATACTCTGGCCCTTCTATCAGGTACATTAACGAGCCGAAAATCACCATCACAATGGCGATAAACGAATAGAACAGGATCAGCTGATGGCGCGCGCTGACAATCGCCCGCCAGAACACATTGAGCGAAGGCATAAAGCGCAACAGTTTGAGAATACGCAACGCGCGGATCGCCCGCATTGCCCGCCAGGCAAAGACATAATTGAGGCTAATTTCCGGCCACAGCCACATCACGTACAGCGGCAGGATGGTCGCTAAGTCAATAAACCCCCAGAAGCTGAAAATGTAGTGGAGCGGATTGGGCCATGTCGCAATACGCAGCAGATACTCCAGGGTAAAGACCGCGGTCACCAGCAGCTCCAGCCAGACGAAAATATGCCATTCATCTAATGTCAGATGATATTGCGTGCCCAGCCCCGACTCGACAAATATCACCACCACGCTGAGCAATGCGAAAAGTCCGCACAGACCTTCGAAGCGGCGGCCGGAACGTCGGTTTTGATCGAAAAGCAAATGATAAAGCCGCAGGCGAGCGGCAGAAAGCATACCCACTTCGTTAACCTCGCAAAAAAAAGGGCTGACCTGCGTCAGCCCCTGAGATTATAACGGGTCTACCTTAAGGCAGGAAACCGCATGGCGGAAGCTGCCTTCCAGCACCGGACGGGTTTTGGCGCACTCCGGTCCGGCGAGCGGACAGCGGGTGCGGAAGACACAGCCCGAAGGCGGATTAATCGGCGAGGGTAATTCGCCCTCCAGCAGTTGGATGGTTTTCGTTTTTTCGAGGTCCGGATCGGGGATCGGCACCGCCGACATCAGCGCTTTGGTATAGGGATGCAGCGGATTATGGTACACCTCATCGTAGGTTCCCAGCTCCACCGCATGGCCCAGATACATCACCAGTACGCGATCGGAGATGTGCTTAACTACCGCCAGATCGTGGGCGATAAATATTAACGACAGTCCCATTTCACGCTGCAGCTGCTGCAGCAGGTTAACCACCTGGGCCTGGATGGACACGTCAAGTGCGGACACCGGCTCATCGCAGATAATCAGCTTCGGCTCGAGGATCAGCGCCCGGGCGATGCCGATACGCTGGCACTGGCCGCCGGAAAACTCGTGCGGATAGCGGTTGATAAGGTTCGGCAGCAATCCTACCTTCATCATCATCGCCTTCACGCGGTCGCGCACTTCCTGACGCGGCATCTTCGGATGATAGGTACGCAGCGGTTCAGCGATGATTTCTCCGATGGTCATACGCGGGTTCAGCGAGGCCAGCGGATCCTGGAAGATCATCTGGATATCGCTGCGCACGTCGCGCCACTCTTCCTGCTTCATGCCCAGCAGATCTTTACCCAACCAGGCCACTTTGCCATCGGTGGCCTTCACCAGGCCAATGATGGCGCGGGCGAAAGTCGATTTACCGCAGCCTGACTCCCCCACCACGCCGAGGGTCTCGCCTTCATAGAGACGCAGCGTCACGCCATCTACGGCTTTCAGCGTTTTCGACGGCTGCCAGAACCACTGTTTGCCATCTTTAATATCGAAATGCACCTTCAGGTCGGCAATTTCGAGCAGGACTTTTCGTTGTTCAGTTACGGCGTTCATAGCAGATCCCCCACCGGTTTAAAGCAGGCGCGCAGGCGGCCTGGCGCGAAAGACTCCAGCGGCGGCGCGCTGCTGCACTGTTCCATTGCATGCGGACAGCGCGGCTGGAATGGGCAGCCTTTCGGCAAACGCAGCAGGTTCGGCGGGTTGCCCGGAATGGTCAATAACGCATCGCCTTCGGCATCCAGACGAGGAACCGCATTCAACAGCCCAATAGAGTATGGGTGCGACGGCTGATAAAAGACATCGCGCGCCTGACCGTACTCCATGGTGCGGCCCGCATACATCACCAGCACTTTATCGCAGATCCCCGCCACGACTCCGAGGTCATGGGTGATCATAATGATGGCCGTATTAAATTCGCGTTTCAGCTCATTCAGTAACGTCATGATCTGCGCCTGCACAGTGACGTCCAGGGCGGTGGTCGGCTCATCGGCAATCAGCAGCCGCGGCCGGCACAGTAGCGCCATGGCAATCATCACGCGCTGGCGCATCCCGCCGGAGAACTCGTGCGGGAACATCTTCATGCGCTTGCGCGCTTCCGGCATTTTCACCGCGTCGAGCATCTTGACCGACTCCTCAAATGCTTCGGCTTTGCTCAGCCCCTTATGCAGCATCAGGACTTCCATTAACTGCTCTCCCACCCGCATATATGGGTTCAGAGAGGTCATCGGATCCTGGAAAATCATCGAGATTTGCTCGGCGCGCAGTTTGTTCAGCTCACGCTCGGGCAAATTGAGGATTTGCCGACCGTTAAAGGTGGCGGAACCCCCGATGCGACCGTTGGCCGCCAGCAGCCCCATCAGGGCGAAGGCGGTCTGCGATTTTCCGGAGCCGGACTCCCCGACAATACCGAGCGTTTCGCCCGCCTGGAGGGTGAAGTTCAGATCATTGACGGCGGTGACATCGCCATCCGGCGTTTTAAAGGTGACGCGAAGATCTTTCACGTCCAGCAGCAGGCCGCTGTGACTCTGCGCTTGCGGCGCTTTTGCCGTTTCAATCATGGTCATGGCAGCGCTCCTTAGCGGTCTTTCGGGTCGAGGGCATCACGCAAACCATCGCCGATAAAGTTGAAACAGAACAGGGTCACCACCAGGAAACCCGCCGGGAACAGCAATAGCCAGGGCGAGACTTCCATTGAGTTGGCGCCATCGCTGAGCAATGCCCCCCAGCTGCTGAGCGGCTCCTGCGTCCCCAACCCCAGGAAGCTGAGGAAGGATTCAAAGAGGATCATACTGGGGACCAGCAGCGAGGCGTACACCACCACCACACCCAGCACATTAGGAACGATATGGCGCAGCACGATGCTCGCTGTGGAGACCCCGCCGACCTGCGCCGCCTCAATAAACTCTTTGCGCTTCAGGCTCAAGGTCTGTCCGCGTACGATACGGGCCATGTCCAGCCAGGAGACCATGCCGATAGCGACAAAAATCAACAGGATATTCTGACCAAAAAAGGTCACCAGCAGGATAACGAAGAACATAAACGGGAAGGAGTTGAGGATCTCCAGCAGACGCATCATCACCGAATCCACTTTGCCGCCGAGATACCCGGAAAGCGAACCGTACAGCGTGCCGAGGATCACCGCCACCAGCGCCGCCGCCACCCCAACCATCAGCGAAATACGCCCGCCGATCGCCACGCGCACCAGCAGATCGCGACCGGAGGAGTCGGTCCCAAAGTAGTGGCCAGAGGCCATGTCCGGGGCATTGGACATCATGCCCCAGTCGGTATCGAAATAGGAGAATGACGACACCATCGGCGCGAAGGTCACGAACAGCGCAATGAGCACCAGCATAATCAAGCTGGTGACCGCGGCGCGGTTATGCATAAAGCGGCGACGCGCATCCTGCCAGAGGCTACGCCCCTCCACTTCCAGCTTCTCACTGAAGTTTTCCAGCGCCTCGCTATTTTTCTTACTTAACATCATGGCGAACTCCGGCTTCAGTAGCGAATCTTCGGATCGATAACGGCGTAAAGCACGTCAACGATGGCGTTGAACAGAATAGTCAGGGCGCCCACGAGGATCGTCAGGCTGAGCACCAGCGAGTAGTCGCGGTTAAGCGCCCCGTTAACGAACAGCTGGCCAATCCCCGGCAGGCCGTAAATGGTTTCAATGACCATTGAGCCCGTAATGATGCCCACGAAAGCCGGCCCCATATAGGAGAGCACCGGCAGCAGCGCCGGCTTCAGCGCATGGCGCAAAATAATGCGGCGCATCGGCAGCCCCTTCGCCCGCGCGGTGCGGATAAAGTTAGAGTGCAGCACTTCAATCATTGAGCCGCGGGTAATTCGCGCGATGCTGGCGATATAGGCCAGGGAAAGCGCCACCATCGGCAGGATCATAAATTTCAACGCCCCGCCGTTCCAGCCGCCGCCCGGCAGCCAGTGCAGGGTAATAGCAAAGATCATCACCAGCAGAGGCGCCACCACAAAGCTCGGAATCACCACGCCGGTCATGGCTACCCCCATCACCGCATAGTCCCAGCGGGTATTCTGCTTCAAAGCGGCAATAACGCCCGCAGCGACGCCGATCACTACCGCCAGCAAAAAGGCAGCGAAGCCCAGTTTCGCCGAAACCGGGAAGCTGGCCGCCACCAGATCGTTGACCGAATAATCTTTGTATTTAAAGGAGGGACCAAAATCGCCATGCGCCAGCTGCTTCAGGTAATTGAAGTACTGCGTCATGATGGGGTCGTTTAAATGGTATTTTGCTTCAATATTCGCCATGACTTCCGGCGGTAGCGTGCGTTCCCCGGTAAAAGGACTTCCCGGAGCCAGACGCATCATGAAGAATGAAATGGTAATAAGAATGAATAGCGTCGGAATCGCTTCCAGACAGCGACGTAAGATAAATTTTAACATTGCCCGTACCTTCTGGCGTGTGCCTTTGCACTGCTCTCAAATAAGACACGATGGAGCGAGCACAGGCCCGCTCCACGTATTGCCATTAATGTTTGATAACGTAAAGGTCTTTGGTATAGACGTTATCCATCGGGTCTTTACCGGTGTAGCCACCGACCCACGGTTTCACCAGGCGGGCGTTAACGTAGTAATAGACCGGTACGATCGCGCTGTCTTTGTCCAGCTGCTGCTCTGCTTTCGCATAGGCTGCAGTGCGCTGCGCTTCATCGGATGCTTTCACGGATTCAGCCATAATCTTATCGAACGCCGGGCTCTTATAGTGCGCAGTGTTCATTGAGCTGTCTGAAAGCATGGTATTCAGGAATGAGGTTGGCTCGTTATAGTCGGCGCACCAGCCTGCACGCGCCACGTCATAGGTACCCTGATGACGGGTATCGAGGAACGTTTTCCACTCCTGGTTGACCAACTTCACGTCAATGCCCAGGTTTTTACGCCACAGCGAGGCGGCGGCAATCGCCAGCTTCTTGTGCAAATCAGAGGTGTTATACAGCAGGTTGAAGGTCAACGGTTTATCGGCGCTATAGCCGGCTTCGGCCAGCAGTTTTTTCGCTTCTTCATTCCGTTTTTCCTGCGACCAGGTAAACCATTCCGGCTCGGTCAGTTTCGCGCCATCGGTATACGGCGGGGTGTAGCCGTAGGCCGGCAGATCGCCCTGTCCTTTTACCTTATTGGCAATAATGTCGCGGTCCAGACCCAGCTTCAGCGCGGTACGTACGCGCACGTCGGTGAACGGTGCTTTCTGGTTGTTAATTTCGTAGTAATAAGTACACAGATACGGGTCAACGTGCAGCTCGTTCGGGATCTCTTTTTTCAGTTTCTGGAAGAGCTCGATCGGCAGCTGGTTATAGGTCATATCCAGCTCACCGCTGCGGTAACGGTTAACATAGGTCACTTCAGAAGAGGTCGGCAGCCAGGTGACAGTGTTAATAACGGTTTTGGCATTATCCCAGTAATGCGGGTTGCGCTCCATGACGATACGTTCGTTGACCACCCAGTCTTTCAGAGTGTACGCGCCATTGGTGACGATATTGCCAGGCTGCGTCCACTTCTCGCCAAATTTTTCAATCGCTGGTTTGTAGACAGGAGACATCGCCGGGTTAACCAGCAGTTTATAAAAATAGGGTACTGGCTCGCTGAGGGTGACTTCCAGCGTGTGGTCGTCAATGGCTTTTACGCCCAGTTCGCTCGGAGCTTTCTTGCCGTCAATGATTTCGTCGACGTTCACGATATGACCATACTGCGGATAGCTGGCATAAGGAGACGCGGTTTTCGGATCCACAAGACGCTGCCAGCTATAAACGAAGTCCTGGGCGGTCACCGGCTCGCCGTTAGACCATTTCGCATCTTTACGCAGATGGAAAGTCCAGACTTTGAAATCTTTATTATCCCAGCTCTCTGCCACGCCAGGGATCGGGTGGCCATCTTTCGGCGAGGTATTCAGCAAGCCTTCGAACAGGTCGCGGCTAATATTCGCCTCAGGCACCCCTTCGATTTTATTCGGGTCCAGCGATTGCGGTTCGGCGCCGCTATTTCGCACCAGCGTTTGCTTATCCGAAAGCTGCACACCGGCCGGGACATCCGCTGCCATAGCCATATTGCCGGCCATGAGTGCGGATAGCACTCCTGCGGCGATCAAACGTTTTTTAGTGATGATGGTCATTGTGTTGTAACTCCAGTCATTATAATTACTGGTTTTTTAACCAGCCTGTTTTTTTCCCGTTTAGGGGATCTGTCCAGCGCAGGAGTGTTTGCGATTGGCAGATTGCTATCACCGACTTATTTATTACGACCGCTCGAACGGCAGTCTTAACGTCGATTCGTTCCCCCTCGCTGGGGGGCAGTTCCGGCATAGCGAGAGCATTAAAAATGATTCTCATTTACGCACATAATTCAGCAGACGATAACGGCGGAAAGTACCAAAAGGTAAACACCTCCGCCAATGCAATTTGCAAATATGTTACCGGATTCTCTTTTATTGCCGGCTTTGCCAGCGTTACTCGCGGTTGCCACAAAACACCGATAGAAAAATATCATTATTAATCATTTAGTTATGATGCTTTCACCAGCCAACATACTGATCAACGACCGCAAGATGATTTTTTGTACAAAAATTTAACAATAGATTACTTTTTAGCACATTCATCTACAGCCTTGTTAAAATTACTAATATCATTTCGATGATCCGACAGCAAGTACCAGAGAATGATGTGAAGAAAATAACATCACAGGATGGGGAGACGTGAGGGGAATGTTAAGAGAAATATTTCATATATTAATGAAAATTATGGAATTAATAGCGATATCGCAAAATGTTATTCCTACCGCCGGTTACGCGCTGGCTAATAGGTTTTGCTAATAATCGCGCAGGCGAGAAGGGAACCTACCCGCCTGCGTGGCAACCAGCTAACTCAGCAGCCCCGGAAAGAGCGCTTTAATCCCCGTCACAATAAACTCAATGCCAAGGGCCATCAGCAGCAGGCCCATAATACGGGTGATAACGTTGATCCCTGTCTGCCCTAGCAGACGCACCAGCCACGGCGCCATGCGGAAAATCCCCCAGCAGCAGAGGGCAAAGACGGCAATCGCCAGTGAAAAACCGACGAGGTGCACCCAGGAGTGATACCGCGTACCCCACACGATAGTGGAACTGATTGCCCCCGGTCCGGCCATTAGCGGTAGCGCGAGAGGAACCACGCCGATGCTCTCCCGCACCGCCGTCTCCGACTTCTCCTGCTTGTTCTGCTTATCTTCACCGAGCTTACCGCTGATCATCGACATCGCGATGGTCACCACCAGGATGCCGCCGGCGATACGGAACGAATCAATGGAGATACCAAAAATCTGCAGAATGCCATCGCCGAGAAACAATGACGTCAGGAGGATGATCGCCACCGATAGGTTGGCGGTCAGGTTGGTCTTATTGCGCACTGCTGCCGGTTGGTAGCTGGTCATACTAATGAACACCGGAATAATGCCCACCGGGTTAACCAGAGCAAATAAGCCGATGAAAAACTTGAAATATGCAGAAAAATCGAACAGTGATTGAGTCACAATGGGCTCCGCAGCATCATCAAAATTGGCGGTTGACTGTTAACAGCATAAAATAACTGCGCGAAACATACGCTTTTTGCATGCAATATTCATTATAAATATGCATAACCCGGTGATATGTATCGAATGTTAGCTATTTGTAGTTTTAATGCTAATCGTTTTTTTAATTTCAAAACCCTCCCATTACACTTGATCGAACCGGTCAAAAAGCAGTCAGCTGAAAGGTATCAGCAGTGCCAATACTTGATCTAAATCACGTAATTTGTACTCAGAAGTGAGTAATCTTGATGACACCAACAGAGTGGAAGGCAGCAGTACCTGAAAGTTAAAAAGATAAAGCTTTTTTAGTAAATCGGTAAAACAGCGTCCTGATTTTCCTACATAAACATTTACATGCAAGCTGTTTACAGCCTGTCTATAATGTCGAATCGAGCGACTGATTTACTAAAAAAGTTTAACATTATCAGGAGAGCATTATGGCTGTTACTAATATCGCTGAACTGAACGCGCTTGTTGAGCGTGTCAAGAAAGCCCAGCGTGAATATGCCAGTTTCACTCAAGAACAAGTCGACAAAATCTTCCGCGCCGCCGCGCTGGCCGCTGCAGATGCTCGAATCCCTCTCGCCAAAATGGCCGTTGCCGAATCCGGCATGGGCATCGTTGAAGACAAAGTGATCAAAAACCACTTCGCTTCCGAATACATCTACAACGCTTATAAAGACGAAAAAACCTGTGGCGTCCTGTCAGAAGACGACACTTTTGGTACCATCACTATCGCTGAACCTATCGGCATCATCTGCGGTATCGTTCCGACCACGAACCCGACTTCAACAGCCATCTTCAAATCGCTCATCAGCCTGAAGACGCGTAACGCCATCATTTTCTCTCCGCACCCGCGTGCTAAAGAAGCCACTAACAAAGCGGCTGACATTGTCCTGCAGGCTGCCATCGCTGCCGGCGCACCGAAAGACCTGATTGGTTGGATCGATCAGCCGTCTGTTGAGCTGTCTAACGCCCTGATGCACCACCCGGATATCAACCTGATCCTTGCAACCGGTGGTCCAGGCATGGTGAAAGCAGCATACAGCTCCGGTAAACCTGCTATCGGCGTAGGTGCCGGTAACACCCCGGTGGTGATTGATGAAACGGCTGACATCAAACGCGCCGTTGCTTCCGTTCTGATGTCTAAAACCTTCGATAACGGCGTTATCTGTGCTTCTGAGCAGTCCGTTGTGGTGGTTGATTCCGTTTATGACGCGGTTCGCGAACGTTTCGCCAGCCACGGCGGCTACCTGCTGCAGGGTAAAGAGCTGAAAGCCGTTCAGGACATTATCCTGAAAAATGGCGCGCTGAACGCCGCTATCGTTGGTCAGCCTGCAGCGAAAATCGCTGAACTGGCAGGCTTCACCGTACCGGCCACGACTAAAATCCTGATTGGCGAAGTCACCGACGTTGACGAAAGCGAGCCGTTTGCTCACGAAAAACTGTCTCCGACGCTGGCGATGTACCGTGCGAAAGATTTCGAAGACGCCGTGACCAAAGCAGAAAAACTGGTCGCCATGGGCGGTATCGGTCATACCTCTTGCCTGTACACCGACCAGGATAACCAGCCGGCTCGCGTGGCTTACTTCGGCCAGATGATGAAAACGGCGCGTATCCTGATCAACACCCCGGCTTCTCAGGGTGGTATCGGTGACCTGTACAACTTCAAACTCGCTCCTTCCCTGACTCTGGGTTGTGGTTCCTGGGGTGGTAACTCCATCTCTGAAAACGTTGGTCCGAAACACCTGATCAACAAGAAAACCGTTGCTAAGCGAGCTGAAAACATGTTGTGGCACAAACTTCCGAAATCTATCTACTTCCGTCGTGGCTCCCTGCCTATCGCACTGGATGAAGTGATTACTGATGGTCACAAACGCGCGCTGATCGTGACTGACCGCTTCCTGTTCAACAACGGTTATGCCGATCAGATCACCTCCGTACTGAAAGCTGCGGGTGTGGAAACTGAAGTCTTCTTCGAAGTTGAAGCTGACCCGACGCTGACCATCGTTCGTAAAGGTGCTGAACTGGCGAACTCCTTCAAACCAGACGTGATCATCGCGCTGGGTGGCGGTTCCCCGATGGATGCGGCGAAAATCATGTGGGTCATGTACGAACATCCGGAAACCCACTTCGAAGAACTGGCCCTGCGCTTTATGGATATCCGTAAACGTATCTACAAGTTCCCGAAAATGGGCGTTAAAGCCAAGATGGTAGCGATCACTACCACCTCCGGTACCGGTTCTGAAGTTACGCCGTTCGCCGTTGTGACCGACGACGCGACAGGTCAGAAATATCCGCTGGCGGACTACGCGCTGACCCCGGATATGGCCATCGTCGATGCCAACCTGGTGATGGATATGCCGAAATCGCTGTGTGCGTTCGGTGGTCTGGATGCAGTGACCCACGCCCTGGAAGCTTACGTTTCCGTTCTGGCTTCTGAGTTCTCTGACGGCCAGGCTCTGCAGGCGCTGAAGCTGCTGAAAGAGTACCTGCCGGCGTCCTACCACGAAGGTTCCAAGAACCCGGTTGCCCGCGAGCGCGTACACAGTGCCGCCACCATCGCCGGTATTGCGTTTGCTAACGCCTTCCTCGGCGTGTGCCACTCCATGGCGCACAAACTGGGTTCCCAGTTCCATATTCCGCACGGTCTGGCCAACGCCCTGCTGATCTGCAACGTTATCCGCTACAACGCGAATGACAACCCGACCAAGCAGACCGCGTTCAGCCAGTACGACCGTCCGCAGGCTCGTCGTCGCTACGCTGAAATCGCCGATCACCTGGGTCTCTCCGCACCGGGCGACCGCACCGCAGCGAAAATCGAGAAACTGCTGGCATGGCTGGAAAGCGTGAAAGCTGAGCTGGGTATTCCGAAATCTATCCGCGAAGCTGGCGTTCAGGAAGCTGACTTCCTGGCCCACGTTGATAAGCTGTCTGAAGATGCATTCGATGACCAGTGCACCGGCGCTAACCCGCGCTACCCGCTGATCTCCGAACTGAAACAGATCCTGCTGGATACCTACTACGGTCGCGAGTTCGTCGAAGGCGAAGCCGCCGCGAAAGCCGAAGCGGCACCAGTGAAAGCTGAGAAAAAAGCGAAAAAATCCGCTTAATCAACAAGCATAAACGTTCTGCAAGCCCCGTCATCTGACGGGGCTTTTTTTTGCCTGCCGTCAGCCATGCTTTAACCCTGCTAACCCAACGGAGCGCAGGCAATAAAAAAGGCGCCTACAGGCGCCTGGACGAGCTTCTGCGCGTATTAGCAGGGGCGGTGCTGGTTTTGTACCTGGGTTAACGAGCCGACGCTCAGCGCTTCTTTATAATGCTTACGACAGACTGAAACGTATCGTTCATTACCGCCGATGACGACCTGCTCGCCCTCATTATAAGGACGCCCCTCCTGATCGAGGCGCAGCACCATGCTAGCCTTTCGTCCGCAGAAACAGATGGTTTTTAGCTCCACCAGCTTATCTGACCAGGCCAGCAAATACTGGCTACCGGTGAAGAGCTCACCGCGAAAGTCTGTCCGCAGGCCATAGCAAAGCACCGGAATGTCCAGCGTATCGACAACTTCAGACAGCTCATGAACCTGCTCGCGCGTCAGAAACTGGCTTTCATCCACCAGCACGCAGTGAATCGGTTTTAACTTGTGCTCTGCGGCAATATCGTTATATAGCGACGTCTGTGGATTATACAAACGGGCTGGCGATGAGAGACCGATACGCGAGCTAACTTTTCCGGCGCCAAAGCGGTCATCAATCTCAGCGGTATAAACGACGGTACGCATCCCCCGCTCCTGGTAATTGTACGAAGATTGCAACAGAGCGGTCGACTTACCTGCATTCATTGCAGAGTAGTAGAAATAAAGTTGTGCCATCGGCTGCGTGACCCCAATCAAAGTGTTTTATCGCGGCGGAGATTATACCATATTTTATGCGTACAGCCGCCCGTTTAGCAGGGGTATTGTATCGCAGCCGAAGAGCCTGCAAAGCCAAAGGATTAAGAGGATGAATTGAATTTACAGGGCCATTATTTGTGCGCCCCGTTACGCTACTGGCGGGGTAACCATTGTCTTTTCGTGCTTATAGGGCGGTTAACTATGGGGCTATAAGCTGGGCCGCACGTTGTTTTATATTAAGTCTCGTAACCAAAAATGCGCTAATACTGACGAGGGTTATTTACCCATGTAAAGGATAATTTTTCTCACCGTAGCTCAGAAAAAGCATACCGTCTCAGTGTTTTAGCTTACCTTCTCCTCATCGCTATAAGGATGAAAGATGTGAAGCGGCACGGGAATTTTAACTTAAATTAATTAATTCTCGCGACAAATAACCAGTAATTTTGAATTCCTTACATTCCCCCCTATTGCACAACGCATTTTATCGCTCTATTATTAGTTCAACAAACCACCCCACAATATAAGTTTGAGATTACTACAATGAGCGAAGCACTTAAAATTTTGAACAACATCCGTACTCTTCGTGCGCAGGCAAGAGAATGCACCCTGGAAACGCTCGAAGAAATGCTGGAAAAATTAGAAGTCGTTGTTAACGAGCGCCGTGAAGAAGAAAACGCCGCCGCAGCAGAAATTGAAGAACGTACGCGCAAGCTGCAGCAATACCGTGAAATGCTGATTGCTGACGGTATTGATCCGAATGAACTGCTGAGCACCATGGCAGCCGTTAAAGCCGGTACCAAAACCAAGCGTGCTGCACGTCCGGCTAAATACAGCTATGTCGACGAAAACGGCGAAACCAAAACCTGGACCGGCCAGGGCCGTACCCCGGCGGTGATCAAAAAAGCAATGGATGAGCAAGGTAAATCACTGGACGATTTCCTGATCTAATCTCCGTTGTTTTGATATAAAAAATCCCGCTGCGGCGGGATTTTTTTTGCTCCAGGGCCGATATAAAAAACCGGGAGCGCATCTGCGGCTCCCGGTTTTGTGCTTTCAACAGCGCGGCAGATTACTTCGTGACCGCGGTTTCCAGCCAGGCTTTAAAATCGTCACCCAGCGTTTTGTGGCGAATACCATATTCGACGAACGCCTGCATGTAGCCAAGCTTATTACCGCAGTCATGGCTCTTGCCTTTCATGTGATAAGCTTCGACTGTCTCTTTTTCGATCAGCATATCAATCGCGTCAGTCAGCTGAATTTCATCACCGGCACCCGGAGGAGTCTTCGCCAGCAGTGGCCAGATATCGGCGCTGAGGACATAGCGCCCCACCACCGCCAGGTTGGACGGCGCAACGTCAGCTTTCGGCTTCTCTACCACACCCACCATCGGTACGCTTTCGCCCGGCTGCAGAGATTCACCTTTGCAGTCAACCACGCCATAGGCGGTCACGTCCTCGACAGGCTCAACCATAATCTGGCTGGCGCCGGTCTCATCGAAACGAGAAATCATCTCCGCGAGGTTATCGCGGCTCAGATCGGATTCATATTCATCCAGAATAACGTCTGGCAGAATAACCGCGACCGGCTCATCACCCACTACCGGATGGGCGCAAAGTACCGCGTGCCCCAGACCTTTCGCCAGGCCCTGACGAACTTGCATAATGGTTACGTGCGGCGGGCAAATAGACTGCACTTCTTCCAGCAGCTGGCGTTTTACGCGTTTTTCCAGCATCGCTTCCAGCTCAAAACTGGTATCGAAATGGTTTTCGATAGAGTTTTTGGACGAGTGCGTTACCAGAACAATTTCAGTAATTCCTGCAGCGATACATTCATTAACAACGTACTGAATTAACGGCTTATCTACCAGCGGCAGCATTTCTTTTGGAATCGCTTTGGTGGCCGGCAGCATCCTGGTGCCTAATCCCGCAACCGGGATAACCGCTTTTCTGACTTTAGAATTAAGGGCAGCCATTGAAATCTCCTGGACTGTTTGTTTTTTAAACTTCTCGTTACAAATAACGTGTCGAGTATATCAGTCAACCGCGTATTCACTGGTCTGAAAAGCTTCCGATAGCCTCGAATTAGGACTTTTACGCATAAAACTGCTCGATGTTACCACCGCTAAAGGGCAACGGGTAATCCCGTCTGCTTAGATATAACCGTAATTGCTCATTCCGCAGACAACATTAAGCGTAAACGCCCTCCAGCCCCCCAAATTTGGCACTGCCATGAGGTACAACGCTGGCTAATTTGGTTAAGGTAAGCATCACCCAACGTTCCCAAAGGAACGCCATTACTAATCTGAATTTGATGCTCACCGGTATTCAGCGTGCCATTGAGCCCCGCCGACACCAGAATTAAATTTTTCAGTCCGCTGTGGTAATACCCCACTAACAAAGGAAACTGACCGGGAAGGTTTGCCTGACGCAGCAGCTGATTCACCTGTTTTAGCAGACTCCCCATTTCTGGAAGCCGTTGTCCCTGATGCGCCAGTTGCTCCTGTAACAAGCCATTGAACAACGCGCGCAATAATAAAGCTGCCAGTACGCCATTATCTCCTGCTCGTGTGACATCCAGACAATAGAAGGCCAAATCATTGTCCGAGAGCGGCGCGATATCGAGTACCAGACCGGGTTTATCCGCCGACACCAGCTGGCGATAATGAATGCGGCAGTGCGACATTTCCTGTTGCACCGGCGGCTGTAATTCCTGCAGTAATCGTGAGGCGGCGGTAGGATTACTGACCAGCGCGTCCCAGTCCTCAAATAGACGCTCTTCCTCTTCCACACGTGAACTGAACATCGCAGGATAGAGGCACGCATAAACGGTTTCACGCAGGCGATTGAAATCTTTTACTGGCTTTAACAACACGTCCTGAACGCCAAGCCGCAACGCTTTGGCTATATCGGCCATGTTTTCGGTAGCGGAAATCATCAGGATCGGTAGCTGCTCGCCGCGATTACGCAACGTCTCCACCAGCTCCAGACCGTTCATTCTCGGCATCGAAATGTCGCAAATCATCAGGTCCGGATGCACCTCCGTCATTTTATGCAGGGCATCCTTGCCATCTTCCGCCTGGAAGGTCGTTGCTCCCAGCGAGGTCAGCCATCCATGCAAGAGTGAGCGGAAAACGGGTTCGTCTTCAACTATCAGAATCTGTTTTCCCGCCAATGGCTGCGTCATGATATCTCCCCTGGCTGACGATAATTCAATAGTGGCACGCTATTCTCACTATCGCCTGTCAGAATTTGCTTAAGTCAGGTACTCGTGCGTCAAATCGCGGTACGCACTAAGGGTAATAATTCATCCATTTTCTTTTCTACCGCCAGCTGCCCTGCGGTAATCGCCTCGCCGGCGCGATGGAAATCAAGCGTCGAGACTTGTGGACAGTACGGTTGCAACAGGATATCCGGCGGGTCACCCGCCATACGATTGCGTTTAAGACGATTCTCCAGGACCTGGATAGAGGTGGTCATGATCTCCATCGCCGTCGGCGTCACGGCCGTCCGGCGGGAACTCATTTGCGTCAAGCGTGCGCGCAGACGAGTATGCCATGGCCCCTCCTTCGCTTCGGCTTCCCGCCGCGGCGTTTCGAGGGAGAATAAATCCTGCTGCATAAGGTGGGCATCATGTTGCAGATCCACGGCAATCACGATATCGGCCCCCATTGCCCGCGTAAGCGACACGGGAACCGGATTGACCACCGCGCCATCGACCAGCCAGTAACCATTATGCCTTACCGGCGACATTAACCCCGGCATACTGCAGGAGGCTCGAATCGCTAAATGCAGATCGCCTTCGGTAAACCACAGCTCCCTGCCAGTGCTTAAATTTGTCGCGACGGCGGCAAATCGCCGTTCGCAGTGTTCGATATCGGTCACGGGCATGATGCGGCGATAATGATTGAATACCTTTTCACCCCGCAACAGTCCACCGCGGCGCCAGGAGAGGTCCATCAGTTTCAGAACGTCCCAGTTGCTGAAAGAGCAGACCCAGGACTCAAGCGCCGGGAGCCGGTTACAGGCATACGCCGCCCCTACCAGCGAACCGATAGAGCAACCGGCCACGATATCAATCTCAATGCCGGCCTGCTGGAGGGCGTTGATGACGCCAATATGCGACCATCCGCGGGCGGCACCCGCACCTAACGCCAGACCAATTTTAAGCTTTCTCATTAGTACTGATAACTATCCTTCCACTCTGAGCGTGGCAACATTGTCACGGCTCAGTTAACATAAAGCCCTTTGGCGTAGAAGCGCCGTTACTCATTCTTCCATGGAGGCTGTTTTGTCGCAATTATGCCCCTGTGGCAGCGCACTGGAGTATAGCTCATGTTGCCAGCGATATCTGTCCGGCGCTGAGCTTGCGCCAGGCCCGTCACAGCTTATGCGCTCCCGTTACAGCGCGTTCGTCATGAAAGATGCCGACTATCTGATCAAAACCTGGCATCCGTCCTGTCAGGCGCGGCAGTTTCGCGCCGAACTGGAGAAAGGCTTTGCCCACACAGAATGGCTGGGCTTAACCCTGTTCGCCAGCGATGAAGGACGAGCCGCAAATGAAGGCTTTGTCAGCTTTATCGCCCGCTTTAATGACAATAACCGCCCGGGCGCCATTATTGAACGTTCCAGATTCTTAAAAGAAAATGGACAGTGGTACTATATCGACGGGACACGACCGCTGATTGGCCGTAACGACCCCTGCCCTTGCGGTTCAGGTAAAAAATTTAAAAAATGCTGCGGCCAGTAACGCTGCCGCAGCGCTTGCAAACACTACAGGATTTTCCTCGCGATGCATTCATTACAACGTAAAGTACTACGCACTATTTGCCCTGATCAGAAAGGCCTCATCGCGCGTATCACCAATATCTGCTACAAGCACGAACTTAACATTGTGCAGAACAACGAATTTGTTGACCACCGCACCGGTCGTTTCTTTATGCGCACCGAACTGGAAGGCATTTTCAACGACGCTATTCTGCTGGCCGATCTGGACAGCGCCCTGCCGGAAGGCTCGATTCGTGAACTCAATCCGGCAGGCCGCCGCCGGGTGGTGATTCTGGTGACGAAAGAGGCCCACTGCCTCGGCGATCTGCTGATGAAAGCCAATTACGGCGGGCTGGATGTCGATATTGCCGCGGTTATTGGTAACCATGACACCCTGCGCCCGCTGGTGGAACGTTTTGGCATCCCGTTTGAACTGGTCAGCCATGAAGGGCTGAGCCGCGAAGAGCACGACAAACAGATGGGCGACGCGATTGCCGCCCACGAGCCGGATTACGTGGTGCTGGCCAAGTATATGCGCGTGCTTACGCCGGAATTTGTCGCCCGTTTCCCGAACAAGATCATTAACATTCACCACTCGTTCCTGCCGGCGTTTATCGGCGCGCGTCCGTATCATCAGGCCTATGAGCGTGGCGTGAAGATCATCGGCGCCACCGCCCACTACGTGAATGATAATCTGGACGAAGGCCCCATCATTATGCAGGACGTCATTCACGTCGATCATACTTATACCGCAGAAGATATGATGCGTGCCGGGCGCGATGTCGAAAAAAACGTATTGAGCCGGGCGCTGTATCAGGTACTGGCGCAGCGCGTCTTCGTCTACGGCAACCGGACGATTATTCTTTAATCGACTGAGAAATGAATTGGTTAGCTTTACGGCGTTACGGGTAAAAATCAGGCAACCAGTTTATTTTTGTCAAAGGAATGCTTTACAGGGGCGCATCATTTGGTATGATGCGCCCCGCTTCCCGAGAAGGAAGCAGGCCAGTACTAAGCATTACCCCGTGGTGGGGTTCCCGAGCGGCCAAAGGGAGCAGACTGTAAATCTGCCGTCATCGACT